>JADFNF010000074.1 GCA_022563485.1 Fidelibacterota bacterium
AGCTGGGTGTACCGGCGGCTGGGGGCCGAGCATGGGACTGGCCCGTGAGCTCTTCGATCTCTTCCGATACCCGCTGTAACATTTATCTCCCTATGCCGTTAACTTGACCGGCAGGATGAGCGTCAAAGTTTCGCCCTTAATACGTCTCACCGATTCGGTCCAATATGTGAAGGGCATTGGTCCTGTGCGGGCCGAGGCGCTACAAGAGGTAGGCGTCAGCACGGTGGAAGACCTGCTCTATTACTTCCCCCGCCGCTATCTCGACCGCCGTAGCGTCTCGCCCATTCGGGACCTGAGAATCGGGGAGCAGGCCACCGTCCTGGGGCGGGTAACCGGTAAAGGGATGAAATATGCCCGTCGGCGCAAGTTCTTCCAGGTCACCATCGGCGATGACGGCGGCACCTTAAACTGCGTCTGGTTTCGGGGCTTCGAATGGATTCAGGACCGCTTTCAGGTAGGGGACCGGGTGGCAGTCCACGGTAAGGTGGAATTCTATAAACAGATGCAGATGGTCCATCCCGACTTCGACCTCATGGACCAGGACGAGGATCCCCTCCATACCGGGAAGATCGTCCCCCTGTACCCTGGCACGGCTGGCTTGAAAGCCACCGGTCTCGACAGCCGCCGATTTCGCAGAGTTATCCGGGACCTATGGGAACGTCTCGCTCCCATCCCCGATCTTTTCACTGATGCATTTCGCCACCAGCAGAGCCTGCCTGCCCTTGAGGAATCGCTCCAGCAGATTCACGCCCCCGATGACGATTCGTCGTACGGGCAGGCCGCTCATCGCCTGAAATTTGATGAGCACTTTTTCCTGCAGCTGCTCATGGCTGTTCGGCGCCGCTCGCTGGACGCTCTCCCAGGGCGCAAATTCCCAGAGTTAGGCCCCCTGGTCCGTCAGATTTACCGGAGTTTGCCCTACCGATTGACCAACGCCCAGGTGCGGGTGATGCGGGAGATTCGGGGCGACTTCCAGGCGGGGCGCATGATGAACCGGCTGCTCCAGGGCGATGTGGGCAGCGGCAAGACCGTGCTGGCCCTGTTGGCTGCGGCCATCGTGGTTGGCAAGCAGGCCCAAGTGGCGGTCATGGCCCCCACAGAAATCCTGGCCGGGCAGCACTACCGGGCCTTTACAGCTTTGTGCGCCAATGTGGACCTCTCCCTGGCGCTGCTCACCGGCAGCACCCCCAAGGAGGAGCGCCAGACCATCCTGCAAAAGTTGCGGGACGGCGAATTGTCGCTGGTCATCGGCACGCATGCCCTGATCCAGAAGGATGTGGCCTTCAAAGACCTGGCCCTGATGATCGTGGACGAACAGCATCGCTTCGGGGTGGTGCAGCGCGGCCAGCTCATGGAAAAAGGGGTCTACCCCCACGTCCTGGCTATGACCGCCACACCGATTCCCCGCACACTGGCCATCACCTATCACGGCGACATGGACATCTCCGTTCTGGATGAACTGCCCGGGAATCGGGCGGGGGTCATCACCACGGTGATCCAGCCTGACCAGCTCGATGAGACCTACCAGCTCATGCGCCGGGAGGTGGAACTGGGGCATCAGTGCTTCCTGGTCTACCCGGTCATCACCGAATCGGAAAAAGGGGACCTGAAGGCGGCCAGCGCAGGTTATGCCCACCTGAAGAAAAAAGTTTTCCCGGACATCGGCATGGGGTTCCTTCATGGGCGCATGAAAGGGCCCGACAAGGAACAGGTGATGACCGCCTTCCTGGCCCGGGAAACCCACATACTGATTGCCACCACCGTCATCGAGGTCGGCATTGACGTCCCCAACGCCACGGTCATGGTGGTGGAGAACGCCGAGCGGTTTGGCCTGACCCAGCTGCATCAACTGCGCGGCCGCATCGGACGCGGCTCCCTGAAGGGGCGTTGCGTGCTCATCCAGCGTGGGGGCGGTGATGAGTCGGCCCAGCGGCTGGCTATCCTGGAACGGACTTCCGACGGGTTTGAAATCGCGGACCAAGACCTTAAATTGCGCGGCCATGGAGAACTCTTCGGCGCCCGGCAACATGGGTATGAAAAGATGCGTATGGCCGATCTGGCCAATGACGGGCCCATTATCCGGGTGGCCCGGCAAGCGGCTTTTGCACTGATTCGGCACGATCCAAATCTCGATCAACGGGAACACCGGCCTTTAAAACAGGTTCTTATAGACAAGTATCGACAACAACTCGATTTCGTAACCATCAGCTAATACTATGCATGCTTCAAACTCCAACATTCCTGATGAGCAACTTTTCCTCAGTCTGGTGGCCGACTTGGTGACCCAGACATGGATCGCACTGGGAAAGATCAAAAACCCGGTCAGTGACAAGATCGAGCGCAACGTACCGGCGGCGGCCATGCTCATCGATATGCTTGACATGCTGGCCAGAAAAACCGCTGGTAACCGCAGCCAGGGAGAAGACCAGTTGCTGACCGAATCCCTCAAGCAACTGAAATTGAACTTCGTGGTAGAGTCGAGCAAAACCGGGGAAGCTGCGGATACAAGCCCTGATGAAACCGGCCCGGTTGAAGACGGCGATTCTGAATCCACCCCATCATCATCCCAGGAAACAAATGACTCATAGAACCAACCGCCTGATCGCGGGCGTTATCTTTATCATCGCGCTGCTCCTGTATGTGAAGACCATGGCCCCCACCGTCTCCTTCTGGGACTGTGGTGAGTTTATCGCCACGTCCTTTATCCTCGGCGTGCCCCATCCCCCGGGGAGCCCGCTCTATCTGCTGGTCGGACGCATATTCTCAATGCTCCCCCTTATGGACGACATCGGCGGCCGGGTGAATCTCATCTCGCCCCTCACCAGCGCCCTGGCCGTGATGTTTCTTTACCTGAGTATCGTACACCTGATCCGCAAGTGGCGAGGGCCGGTGGCTTCAGTGAGCGACGCCATGATTAGCTACGGCAGCGCCGCCGTGGGCGCTCTCACCTTTATGGTCACCGACAGCCATTGGTTCAACGCTGTGGAAGCGGAAGTCTACTCAGTTTCCACTTTTCTCACCGCCTTTGTAGTCTGGCTCATTCTCCGGTGGAGCCAGAAGGATGAGGCCAAGAGCCACGTTCGTTACATTCTGTTACTGGCCTATGTTTTGGGCCTGGCCAGTGGGATCCATCTACTGAACCTTCTAACCCTGCCTTTTGTGGCGCTTGTAATTTATTTTCGCCGCCGGGAGTTTACCTGGCCGGGCTTCGGCGCCGTAATCGGTCTCACGGCCCTCATCTTTTGGGTCATCTATAAAGGGGTGATCAAAGGACTGCCCCAACTGGCCGACCTATTCAATGTCTACGCCGTCGTGCTGGTCACTGTGCTACTTCTGGCAGGGACGGCTTGGGTGATTCATCAGCGGCTCAAGAACAGCAGCATCATTCTCACCTCCCTTGTGTTGATCGTGGTGGGCTATTCAACCTATGCCACGATATTCATCCGATCACACCATGATCCGGCCATCGACGAAAATGACCCCGAGACCACTCAAGCAGCCGTTGCCTACCTGGAGCGGGAACAGTATGGCGACTGGTCCATAACCGACCGGGCCCGGTGGACGCCCGAGACCCAGAACCGATACAGCGGCGTTGCCGACTTCGTTTGGAACTACCAGTTTAGAAAGATGTACCTGCGATACTTCCTCTGGCAGTTTGCCGGGCGGGGCCCATCCACAGACCCCGGGGTGTCTCCTATCGGGGCCACCCCCAGCGAGGATGGTGTGAACTGGTTTCAATTCGGCCTGCCCCTGGCCTTGCTCCTGGGCCTGTATGGTATGGGCTACCACATGCAGAGGGACTGGAAGCACGGCTTGGCGGTACTGTCCCTTTTTGTTGTGACCGGGCTACTGGTCATTTTATATCTGAACCAACCGGATCCACAACCGAGGGAACGGGACTACTCCTACGTGGGCAGCTTCTTCGCGTGGTCTATCTGGATCGGTATTGGGGTGGCCGGTGTGCTGGAATCCCTGGCCCGGCGACTGAAGGGAGCGAGCATCAAGCGGGTGGCGCTGCCCACGGCTCTGGTCATTCTTTTCCTGGCGATGCCGGGCATGATGGTTCGCGCCAGCTACCATCAACACGATCGTACCGGCAACTATGTGGCCTGGGACTATTCTTATAACCTGCTCAACAGCTGTGCGGAAAACGGCATCCTGTTCACCAACGGGGATAACGACACTTTCCCGCTCTGGTACCTCCAGGAAGTGGAAGGAATTCGCAAGGATGTGCGGGTGGTGAACCTTAGCCTGCTCAACACCGCCTGGTACATCCGCCAGCTGCGGGATGCTGAGCCCAAACTCCCCTTGTTCTTGACCGATGAGGGCATCGCACAAATGCGGCCCATTCCATGGGAGGAGCGGGAGCTGAGTCTGCCGGCGCCCGGGCCGGACAATACGACCGTCGCCCTCACCTGGACATTAAAACCGACCTACGCCGACCGCTTCATTCGTACCCAGGACCGGATGATCGTGCAGCTGATCAAGGACGGCAACTGGTCCCGGCCCATCTACTTCGCCGTGACCGTCGCACCCAGCAACAAAATCGGCCTGGAACGCTACCTGGAGATGCAGGGCCTGGTCTACGAGCTGATGCCTGAACCGGTGAATCCCATCAACATTGAGAAGTTGCACCATAATCTTATGGAAGTTTACCAGTATCGCAATTTGGATGATCCTTCCATTTATTACAACAGCAATATCCGGCGGTTACTTCAGAACTTACGGGCCAGTTTTCTTCAGTTGGCCCTGGATAGTGTGATGAAAAACGATCATGAGCGTGGACGGATGTACCTTGACGCGCTCGCCGCCGCCATTCCCGAGAGTGTGATACCGGTGGACAACAAGGAACTCTACCTGCAGATCGGGCAAATGTACGCGGAAGTTGGCGTAGACTCCCAGCTGCGTGAAAGATTGGAAGATCTGCCCCAGCGCTTCCCCTTAACGGCCCGGGATTCTCTTTCCATGGGCAGCCTGTATAGTCAGCAACTGGATGATTGGGAGACGGCTGACGGCATCTTAAAAGACCTGGCTGCCCACCACCCTACCGATGGTAATGTCGTTGGAGGGATCGTCCGGATTTACCGGCAGGCAGGCCATGCGGACGACGCGGTTGCTGTCCTGCGCAACTGGCTCAATTTATATCCCGGCGACCAATCCGCGACCAACCTATTGCAAACGATACAGAATGAGTAGGTTCTTGGCTACAAGTTGCCCCATTTCTATCTTGCCCCGATGATACCCAAGGGCAGGAGACACAACCGATGTTGCCCGGTTCATTGAAACCTTCACGTCAGTGCCAACAGGGTTAGATTGACCCACCTTACGTGACGCCCGCTCGCCCGCCTCTATTCAGTATTATTGTTGTCAACTACAATGGGCTATCCTTTCTCAAAGGCTGTTTCGACAGCCTCCTGGGCACCACCTACCCCTCTGTGGAAATCCTTATGGTCGATAACGGCTCCACCGATGGCTCGGTCCCGTTTGTTGAGCGGAACTATCCGCAGGTGAAGCTCATCAAAAGCCCCACGAACCTGAGTTACAGTGGCGGCAACAACCTCGGTATCCGCCATGCTTCGGGAGACTACATCGTCCTGCTCAACAACGATACGGAGGTCACTCCCGGTTGGCTCGAGCCCCTCGCCGAGGAATTTGCATCGGACCGGACCATCGCCGCCTGCCAGCCCAAGATCCTTATGATGACCGATAGATCATCCTTCGAATACTCCGGGGCTGCGGGTGGCTATATGGACTGGTTTGGCTATCCTTTTCTCCGTGGCCGGATTTTCGATGTTATTGAGCAGGATCACGGACAGTACCAGAATCAGGTTGACCTATTTTGGACTTCAGGCGCTGCCATGGCTATTCGCAAAAGCGTGCTTGACGAGATCGGATTACTCGATGAAGACTTCGTGCTTCATATGGAGGAGATCGACCTATGCTGGCGCATGCACCTGATGGGTTATCGTCTCAGGGCCCGCCCCGATGCGGTCATTTACCACTTTGGCGGGGGCACCCTGGGCCGCGATCAGGTGGCCAAGTTGTACTACAATATTCGCAATAGCATTTTCATGCTACTGAAAAACGTTTCCGCGCGCCGTTTATTCTGGGTCCTTCCCATCCGGGCCCTTCTTGACCTGGCGTTCCTAATCAAGTCATTGTTCACACTGGATGTGAAGCGGGCCGCCGCCGTACCGGTGGCTTACGCCTGGCTCCTGATTCATCTGCGACTGATCTTAAAAAAGCGCCGGGAGATTCAGCGCCGCCGCACAGTGAGCGATATGGCCATCGATCCGCTCCTGTATCCCGGTAGCCTGGTGGTAGCCTATTTTATTGGTCGCAAGCGGACCTTCACCGAGTTATGGCCGCGTGAATGACCGGCTAAACCTGATCCGGACACACCCAGATCACCGGTCAGCCGTCGCGCGCCCTATCCCTTAGCCTGTTCTTGGCACTAACTTCAGCACCCCATGCATTCGCGTGTTGGGCTGGCGTTAGCCGGTGAGCATGATCGTAACACCATCATTCATAAAATCCTGGACCTCAGGCCGCGTCATTCGCAGTAAAACCCATCCCACCCCCCGCCATATCTTCCGGAGCCGCCACCGGCCACATTGGAGGTGCGGCAGCTCGGCCGACCCCGGGGGTAACGTACCGTCTTGATCAGCCCAGCGAGCCGGGTTTCCCGTCACCCCGGCCCTTTATTTCCAACCCAGGCCGAGTGAGAGACCATGCCTCGCGATAATAGCATCCATTCCATTTTAATCTTGGGCGCAGGACCCATCGTTATTGGACAGGCGTGCGAGTTCGATTATTCCGGCACCCAGGCCTGCCGCGCCCTCAAAGATGAAGGCTACCGGATCATTCTGGTCAATTCAAATCCCGCCACGATCATGACCGATCCAAGCCTGGCCGATGCTACCTACATAGAGCCGGTACGCCCTGAGGTAGTGGCCGATATCATAGCCAAGGAGTCCCCCGATGCTATCCTGCCAACTGTCGGCGGCCAGACGGGCCTCAACTGTGCGCTTACCCTGTCGGAGGAGGGGGTTCTGGAGCGCCACGGCGTGCGTATGTTGGGGGCCAATGCGGAGGTCATCCGCCGGGCCGAGGACCGGGACCTGTTTAAAAACATCATGCATCAGGCAGGCATGGATACGGCCAAGGGCGGTCTGGTTGCCACGCTCGAGGCCGCCAATGCACTCCTGGCGGACCTGAATTTTCCTGTGATCATCCGGCCTTCATTTACGCTGGGCGGGTCGGGCGGTAGCATCGCCACCAACCGGGATGATTATGGGGATCAGGTGTCCCGGGCCTTGGAGGCCAGTCCCGTGAGCGAGGCCCTGATCGAGGAAGCACTTCTGGGATGGAAAGAATTCGAGCTGGAGGTAATGCGTGACTGCGCCGACAATGCCCTGGTGGTCTGCTCCATCGAGAACCTCGATCCCATGGGCGTACATACTGGCGACTCCATCACGGTGGCCCCGGCTCAGACCCTCACCGACAAGGAATACCAGAAGATGCGCGATTGGGCCCTGCGGTGCATTCGGGAGGTAGGGGTGGAGACCGGCGGTTCCAACGTGCAGTTCGCAGTCGACCCCCAAAACGGGCGGATGGTGATTGTGGAGATGAATCCCCGGGTTAGCCGCAGCTCGGCCCTGGCTTCCAAGGCCACCGGGTTTCCCATTGCCAAGGTCGCCGCCAAGCTGGCCGTGGGCTACCAGCTGGACGAGCTCCAGAACGACATTACCCACCAGACACTGGCGGCCTACGAACCCACCATCGATTACGTGGTCACCAAAGTACCCCGGTTTGATTTCGAGAAGTTCCCTAAAGCTTCAGGAGTGTTGGGGATACAGATGCAGTCGGTGGGCGAGGTAATGGCCATCGGGCGGACGTTCCAGGAAAGCCTGCAAAAGGCCTTCCGGTCACTGGAGACTGGGCTGGACGGCCTCCAACCCCGGCCCGCTGAGGTAACGAGGCCGCTAGACCTGGAGACCATGCGTCTCCCCACGGCCTTTCGCCTACTAAAGGTCCATGAAGCGCTCACGCGGGGACAATCGGTTGAGGAACTATCCCGGCTCACCGGCATCGATCCCTGGTTCCTGCATCAGATCGCGGACCTGGTACGATCCGGCCGGCGGCTGGCGGATAGCCTGACAACGGCAATGACAGCAGACGACAGAAAACCGCCTGACGCGCAACTTGCGGCCCTGCTTCATGAATTCAAGGCCCGGGGCTTCTCCGACCGCCAGATCGCCGCCATGACGGGCCGCCAAGCAGCTGATATCCGTACGCTCCGGACCTCCCTGGGGGTACGGGTCACCTATAAATCCGTGGATACCTGTGCCGGGGAGTTTGAAGCCCAGACCCCCTACTGTTACGGCACCTATGAAACCGAGCAGGAGGTGGTCCCCCTTGAGGGTCGTAAAGTGCTGATCCTGGGGAGTGGTCCCAATCGGATCGGCCAGGGCATCGAGTTTGACTATTGTTGCGTCCAGGCGGTCTTTGCCCTGCAGGAGCTGGGCATCAAGGCCATCATGCAGAACTGCAATCCTGAAACTGTCTCGACCGACTTCGATGTGGCTGACCGCCTCTATTTTGAGCCCCTCACCTTCGAGGACGTGATGAACGTGGTGGAGTTGGAACAGCCGGAAGGCGTCATGATCCAGTTCGGCGGTCAGACCCCCTTGAACATCGCCAACCAGCTGGCCGCCGCCGGAGTGACGATTCTGGGAACCTCCCCGGAATCCATCGACCTGGCTGAGGACCGCGAGAAGTTCGGTACCCTGTTGGACCGCCTCGCCATCCCGTGTCCAGAGTACGGTACGGCCCGCAACTTGGATGAGGCGGTTAAGGTAGCCGAAAAGGTCGGCTATCCCGTGCTGGTGCGGCCTTCCTATGTCCTGGGTGGCCGGGCTATGGAGATCGTCTACGACCGGGATGGACTGGAGGGTTATCTCCGCCGCACCACCGACGCCTCCTGGGAGCATCCCATCCTGATTGACGTATTCCTGGAGGATGCCTATGAGTTCGATGTGGATGCTCTGTGCGACGGACAGGAGGTCCTGGTGGGCGGCATCATGCAGCACATCGAGGAGGCGGGGGTGCACAGCGGTGATTCGGCCTGCGTGCTGCCACCCTATTACATCACCACTGAAGCCCTGGAAAAAATTAAAACTTACACCCGGTCCCTCGCCCTGGAGCTGGGGGTGATCGGCTTGCTCAACGTGCAGTACGCCATGAAGAACGAGGTGGTGTACGTCCTGGAGGTGAACCCTCGCGCTAGCCGAACCGTACCCTTCGTCAGCAAGGCGCGCAATATACCCCTGGCCAAGTGGGCGGCGCAGATCGCCATGGGGAAGACCATCAAGGAACTGACCGGTGGGGCCAACCTGGATGCCCTTAGCGGGGACCAGACGCCAACGGTAGTGGCAGTGAAAAAACCGGTGTTCCCCTTCAACAAGTTCCCCACCGATGGGGTCTATCTGTCACCGGAGATGAAATCCACCGGCGAGGTCATGGGCCTGGACGTGGGGCTCGGCGGCGCCTATGCCAAGGCCGAGCTGGGTGCCGGTACCAA
>JADFNF010000243.1 GCA_022563485.1 Fidelibacterota bacterium
GTCCTGGGCACCAAAGCTGCTATACCCGAGATGCGGCGTGCCGGTGGGGACTCCATCATCAACATCTCCTCTGTGTGTGGCCTGGGGGCAGCGCGGGCTCATCGGCCTACCACGCCTCGAAGGGGGCCGTGAGGTTGCTTACCAAGTCCACTGCCATCCAATATGCCAGCGAGGGTATAAGGGCGAATTCAGTACACCCCGGTATCATCGAGACCCCCATGACGGAGGCGACGCTGGCCGATCCTGAGCGCAACCAGAGGTGGATGGCTGGCACTCCATTGGGCAGGCGCGGTGTGCCCGAGGATGTGGCCTATGGGGTGTTGTTCCTGGCGTCTGACGAGTCGTCCTTCATGACCGGTAGCGAATTTGTGATCGACGGTGGGTGGACGGCGCAGTAGAGGCCTAGCTGCACAACCCGTCACTCAAGTTGGGAGCTACCAGGGCAGACGACGCCAGATTGACCTGCGGGTAGCACTGGCAGGGATGGCTTATAGTTCCACAGCGGTCAATATGGCTGAATCAGGGAGGGTACCTTGAACGTCGACGATATTAAGCAAATTGCCGTCATCGGCGCCGGATCGATCGGTCACGGCATCGCCCTTAGGATTAGGGATGGCCGGATACGACGTTAGCCTCCATTCTCGGACCGAGGAGAGCTTGCGGAAGGGCATGAACGACATCAAGGCCGACCTCCAGAGGCTCGTCGATTTTGGGATGGCCACCCGCGATCAGACTGAATCGGCCTTCACCAAGATTCGGACCAACGTCGCACTGGATAAGGCGGTGGAAGACACCGATGTGGTGATTGAAGCAGTTTACGAGGACGTAGCGTTGAAGCGACGGATCTTCGGGCAATTGGATAAGCTATGCCCGGACCGGACTATTCTGGCGAGCAGTACCTCAACAATAATGCCAAGCGCCTTGGCTCCAGCAACTAACCGGCCCGATAAAGTGGTTGTGGCCCACTACACCGGCCCGGCTTATCTGTCCCCGCTGGTGGAAGTGGTCCGGGCCGAAGCCACCTCCGACGAGACCGTGGAGGCTATTTACGGCCTGTTGACCAAGGTGGGGAAGCAGCCGGTGGTGGTGCAGAAAGAAGTACCCGGATTCATTGCCAACCGTCTTCAAACTGCTCTGGCCCGGGAGGCACTTTCCCTGGTGCAAAAAGGTGTTGCCAGTCCCCAGGATGTTGACACAGTGATCAAGACAGGACTCAGCCGGCGTTGGGTTGTCTCTGGAGATTTCAAGTTGGTCGAGATCATAGCCGGCTGGGATCTTGCATTGGCCATTATACCGGATGTCCTGGCTGACATGGATTACTCAATAGATGTATTAGAGCTGGTCAGGGAGAAGGTGGAGCGGGGCGCCAAAACGGGCAAGGGTTTCTACAATTGGACCCCCGAGTCAGCCGAGGCCGCCCGGCAGAAAATGGCCCGGGCCTTTATCGAGATTGAGAAATGGTCGCAGCCTGGACACTAGACCCGTAACTTCGCACAACCGTCGTTATGGGTTACCAACCCTCCAATAGCCGAAAAATGTGGACAGATGTGCACGTTCGTTGCGTGTCTAGGGTTGTTAGCTTCGACATGTGACCAAGAAAACATCACATCTGAGCCCCATTTCTGACAAATTTTTAATCAGTAGGCTCTTGGTTGGCTGCTGATGATTTGAGAGGCCCCAAAATGCAAAAAGGCCGGGAAATCCCGGCCATAACTACAGCACATAAGTGGACATATTTCCGAGGTATTCGTAGCTACGGAAGCACAGCGTTCACAGCGGGAGGCTTGGGAATTAGATGCTAGATAAGCAGGCTCTCTAAGCCGCATGAGATCGATTCTACTCGTTTACCGCCCCCATTTGTCTGGGTGTACCGAAGCATCTGTTTAGTATTGATAACATATTTTATCAATAGTAAAGCGAGGGGTGTTTCGCATACGATTGCGATCGCGACGGCAATGAATGAAGCGGTTGCCGCTTGGTTGCCTTTGGTGATCGGCATCCCCGCACATCAGCCGGTGCCGCCCAACCTCCCACTGGCCCAATGGGCCGGGCACTGGCA
>JADFNF010000075.1 GCA_022563485.1 Fidelibacterota bacterium
AAGCAGGCCCGAACATTTCACACCTACAGAATGCCATCCATGCAGATTAAGCGGGAGCTGCGTCGTCCGCTGACGGCGATACTCGTTCTCGGCCTGCTGGTCACGGTGGCCGCGGCCCGTCACCCCGATGCCGTGGGCCGGCGGGGGATGGTGGTATCCGGCAGCCCGATTGCTTCCCGGTACGGGCTGAATATCCTCCGGCGCGGAGGTAATGCCGTCGATGCGGCCGTGGCCGTAGGGTTTGCCCTGGCCGTGACCACGCCCCGGGCCGGGAATCTGGGCGGCGGCGGCTTCATGGTCATCCGCTTCAGCGATGGCACCGCGACCACTATCGATTTTAGGGAAAAGGCCCCCGCCGCCGCGAGCCGGAATATGTACCTTGACGATCAAGGGGCCGTCATCGATGGCCTATCCACCTACGGGGCACTGGCCAGCGGGGTGCCCGGCACAGTGAGGGGCTTCGGTCTGGCCCACGAGAAGTACGGCAGCCTGCCCTGGGACATGTTGTTGGCCGAATCGGCGAACCTGGCCGAAACCGGGTTTGCCGTCAGCTATCAGCTGCATCGCGACTTAGTTCGGCGCGAGAGGTTCCTCACCCAGTTTAAGGCGACCCGGGAGCTCTTTTACCCTCGGGGGCGCCCCCTCAATCTCAACGCCTTGTTCCGCCAACCCGACCTGGCCGCCACCCTCCGGCGTATTGCCCTCCAAGGTCCCGATGAGTTTTACACCGGTGAGACGGCCCGGCTGCTGGCCACCCACATGGGGCGCCGAGAGGGCTTTATAACCCTGCGGGACCTGGCCGATTATCAGGCGGTGGAGCGCCCACCCATCGTGTTTGATTATCGGGACACCCGGGTGTTCACCATGGGGCCACCATCGTCGGGTGGGGTGGTCCTGGCCCAGATACTCAACCAGTTTGAGCTGGTGGAGCCGTCGCAGCTGGAATATCACTCCGCCGAACACATTCACGCCCTGGTGGAAGCCGAGCGCCGGGCCTATGCCGATCGCGCTTACTTCATGGGCGACCCCGACTTTGTGGACATGCCCATCAGGGAGCTCATTTCGGATGCTTACGCAGCCCAGCGCTGGCAGGATGTCTCCCTCCGGTGGGCCACCCCGAGCGAAGATATTGAGCACGGGAGCGCGGTGATGATCCGGGAGTCCCGGGAGACCACCCATTACAGTGTCGTTGACCGCTGGGGCAACGCTGTCTCCGTGACGATCAGCCTCAACGGCCTCTACGGCTCTGGTGAGGTGGTGGCCGGGGCAGGGTTTCTCCTGAACAACGAGATGGACGATTTTGCCATCCAACTTGACCGCCCCAATATGTTCGGTCTCACCGGCAGCTCCGCCAACGCGATTGAACCGGGGAAGCGTATGCTCAGCTCCATGACTCCCACCATCGTTACCCGGAACGATAGCCTGCTCCTGGTGATTGGATCACCGGGAGGCCCCACGATCATCACCACGGTAGCCCAGATCATTATCAACGTGGTGGACTTCGGTATGGGCATCAAGGAGGCGGTGGAGGCGCCTCGCTTTCATCATCAGTGGATGCCCAATGAGATCGTGATGGAGCCGAGGGCATTCGGCCCTGAAACCCGCCAACGATTGGTGCGTATGGGACATAAGGTGCGCATTCACAGCGATCCCAGCCACTACGATACCATCGGTTCAGCCCATTGTATCTACGTGGATGCCGGGACGGGCTGGTATTTTGGTGCCGCAGATTCCAGACGTGAGTCCGGCGCGGCCGGCTATTAATAGACCCTTAACAGAGAATACGGGAATCCATGCCTAAGAAAAAGATGAAAAACAAGACTACCGAGTCACAAAAGCTCCAGCAGAGCCCAACCACTAAATTTCTTTACGAAGCGCGTTCCCTGGGGCTGATTATTCTGGTGGCTCTGGCCCTGCGCGCTACGGTGGTGGAAGCCTATATTGTCCCCACCGGCAGCATGGAAAAGACCATCTTGGTGGGGGATTTCCTCATCGGCAACAAGTTCATTTACGGCATGCGAACCCCCGACCGTCTGGGTATTCCCTATACCCAGTTGGGCTTCGATATTCCCTGGATTCGGCTGCCCGCATTTCGCCAGCCCAGAGGCGGTGATGTGGTGATCTTCAAATATCCCCATAACCCTCTTGATAAATATGTGAAGCGATTGATCGCTGGACCAGGCCAAATGGTGACCATTAACGAGCGGGAGATCACCGTTGATGGGCAGCTGTATTTTCACCCGGAGCACCTCCAATATCTCGATCGTTCGCCCCAGCCTAAAGAGTGGCGGGATCCTAATATTTTTCCCCGCGGTAACGGGAACAAAGACAACTACGGGTCCATTCGGATACCGGCCCAGGGAGACACCTTATGGACGCCTAACGATCGAGGGATACTTTGGTACGTAGCCGTCATGGACGGGCATGATATACGATTGGTAGGGGATCAGCTCATGCTGGACGGCCGGCCGGTAACCCATTACATCGTTGAGCAGAACTATTATTTCATGATGGGCGACAACCGGGACCAAAGTTTTGATTCGCGCTTTTGGGGCTTTGTCCCCCAGCAATACATCCTGGGTGAGGCGTTATTTATATATTTTTCGTTAGATTTGAAACGGTTCCCCTTTATTACTTGGGAGCGTCTCCAACGCATCGGAACCGTTATACATTAGACCATCAGACCTACTAGCCATGCAGAAGACAGGGGATGGGAACCGGACTAATTCGCTACGATAGTATGAAATTAATTCTTAGGATTATATTAATTTGGGAGATAAACTATAATTTTGGGTTGCTATCGCTCCCAATCATTCAAAACTTCCAACCCCAATCCTTGGTCACTGTGTAGCCCATCGCAAGGATCGCGCGTATGAATGAAGATGCATCTGCCCGCTCCAATCAAGCGGCATACATTGAAGAAAAGGTGGAAGCCTTGGTCGATCAGGTCGATGTGGGGTATGGAATGGCACTGATCGAGCAGCTTATTCAACGGCTGGAGATCACAACGAAGGAATTCCTGGCCGAGGTGGAGGCGCTAATGGATCGACTGA
This sequence comes from Fidelibacterota bacterium, assembly GCA_022563485.1. GTDB lineage: Bacteria > Fidelibacterota > Marinisomatia > SCGC-AAA003-L08 > TS1B11 > JADFNF01. The sequence goes on from JADFNF010000075.1 coordinate 3,054, forward strand.
AGCAGAATGCCGCCGCCCAGGAGGAATTATTGGGTCGAATTAGAAAATCTGATAGGGCCGGTGCACAGGTTGGTCCGATAGCCGAGGAAGGTCCCGAAGAGGAAATAACTGAGTGGGAGAAACGACTTGCAAGAATCGAGGAGCCTGACGAATAATTTAGTGTATTAACCGGAGACAGAATGCAAAAATTCATCAATATAATGGTTGTCCTTCTGGTAGCTGCAGTTTTGTATCTTGGCATCATTGTCGATTTTAAGCGTACCCAGACGATGGAAGCCCTCGGCGTCAGTGACGTAGAGTTGCAGGGTCACAAGCGGGTAATCGACGAAGATTATCGCCGTCTGACCATTAAATTTGATGGTCGCGGCAAGCATATCCAAACGATGCAGAACAGTATTGTTCAGCTGAACGAACGTGTTAGGACCGTCGTTGATAGCCTCGGTAACAAGATTGATGAGACCAACTTTTTTCTCAAGCAGGTGGAAGAGCAGCTCCGGGCGGACATACGGAGTATCGAAGGGGACATCATTGGCATCAATGATGATTTGAGCACCTATAAACGCCGGACAAATCGATCGATCCTGGACATACAGGAAGTCGTCCGCCGGTTGGAAGACGATCTCAAGGCGCTCGATGCGCAGGTGAATCCGAAAAAGGGTGAGGAATAAATTTCGTTCCCTTGATGCGACACGCGTTGTCCCCGCAGGGATGTCCCATGGGCAGAAGCCATTCCTGGTCCCCCCGCCATATCTAATACCCGTCTGCATGATACTCGCAATCTCCCTGTTGGGGTGTTCGCATTGGCCCTCATCGGGAGTGCCTGCAACCCTCCCCCGGTTTCATGAGTTTCCAGTCTCGACCCAGGCCCTGGCCGCCGCCACCGCCCAGGCAGTGCGCAGCTCCCGTTTTGGCCTGCAACTGGATGTGCGCGCTTCCTATCCGGACCTCCTAACGACCCGCAAGCAGACCCTCAGCGTGAAGGGGATCAAAGCCTTGGCCCGGCGTGGTGATCCCGGGCTATGGGGTGTATTGCTGGCTGCCAGACTTACTGTCCGGCTGGCCATCCGGAGGTCCCATATCCAGACGGGTTACAGCCGTATCACCATCCACCCGGAGTTCATGGCCTACATCAGCCAGTTGGGTGATCATCGTCAATGGATCCGGTGGGTGTCAAACGATGTGCTGGAGGATGAGCTGTTCGCCGGGATCGAGGCTCTTCTGCGACTGCCCGATGGGGAATAACGGCCGACGTCCCAGCAGCTCGGTCAGAGGCTGGGACGTGGTTGGGGGTGGGCGAGTGGGGTAGGGTGACGGGGAAATGTGAGGCTAATAATACCTCACGTAATCCCGCAGGAAGACTTCCGGTGCTATAGCGCCCGCTTTCAGTGATACCAGGTCTGTTCGGCGAAAGGCGAGCTGCACGGACGGCAGGTCACTGCCCTTCGGTTGAATCTCCACCTGAATGCGTTCCACCTGCCGGGGCAATCCGTCCTCCAGGGTAGCAACCTGGTGCAGGGCCAGCCACAGGGCCTCATCAAAACTGCCCGATTCCCACGCCATGACATAGCGCAGGTTTTTGAAACTCTCCTCGGTGTCGAGGTTATCTGCGGGGGGCTCGGCATTGTATACATCGTGGACCATGAAGGCGCTCCCGAGGATCAGCGCCGAGACTATCGGGATAATGGTGACGGACAATAACTTCATCTTCTAGCTCCTTTCGTTGTCAGGCGGCCCTATTTTCCATTCATGGACCACCTGTTTTGCCAATTAGACCGAATCCGGATCGAGAAGGTTGCACGGGATTTTGCACGGCATTTGGCGCAGGACACGCATGAGGCGCAGGTAAGGTATCGGGCGAAAGGCAACAGGGCCATGGGCCGCCTGCATCGCCTAGCATGTCCAACCCCGCGCCGCTTCAGGCGTGGATATCCAGCTTGACTTTCCGATCAGCAAGCACGCCCTCAACGGATTTTTCGCGTCGTTGCGCACCGAGCTGGTCGGGTCCTGCGTTCAGATCACCGTGGTTTGCCCATCATTCGTGCAGACCGATATCCGCCTGCATGGCTTCAATGGTGACGGCCAACAACCGGCGGAGGATCCCTTCGATGATGGCAAGGTCATGACCGCCGAGGAGGCGGCCGCATCATCATCAAGGTGGCCAAACAGGGAAAACGCGAGGAGATCATGACCCTTCTGGGAAAGGTGGGTGCCATCATCCGGCCCGATGCGCCGGGCCTTATCGACCGCATCGCCCGCAATGAGGTGGGGTTGGGTTAAGTCACTGACCGACCTTTTCGGGGCCGGGACAGGGCGGCTGTGCGGAGCTACCGGGCTGGCTGAACATCTGCAGAACGGGAGTGAGGGCGCAGCCCTCATGAAGGATGCCCCAGAGGGGCGGTTGGACGTTCAGCCTCCCGGTTTGGCCGTCTTCATTCAACAAACGAAACTTCTGCTTCCGGGAACATCTATTTGATCCGGCTGAAAAGGGACGTAAACTTGTTTATTATGAAACCGACTCTACGACGTGTCCATCGACGAACTTTCCCGACTAACCCTGCTGGTCGCTCAAGGGTCGACTGTCTCTGACATTATAGGGTCAGCGAAAGATTCAAATAGCCCTGAGTGACAAACTTGGGGCTATTTTTTTTTGAAGAAGAAGATGAGAACGAAATTTAGAGACTTCCATAACAAGCGGCTGATCGTCAAAGTGGGCAGCCATGTATTGAGCGAAGGCAACCGGTTTACCTCTGCCGATGTGCGGCATATCGCTGACCAGATCATGGAGCTGATCCATGACGGCAACGAGGTCCTCCTCGTAACGAGCGGCGCTGTGCTGATGGGCCGCAACCTCATGGACCTGAACCTGAGCCTTTACCCCCGCAATCTCAAGCAGAGCCTGGCGGCCATCGGGCAGGTGGCGCTGATGTCGGAGTACACGAAAATATTTGCCGAACTGAACCGGCCCGTGGGACAGATCCTGATCAACCTGGAGGACTTTCATGACCGGGCACGCTACCTGAACATCAAACAGACCATCCAGGGGCTGTTCAAACTCAAGGTGCTGCCGATCCTCAATGAGAACGATTGCATCAGTACCGAGGACTTTGCTTTCGGCGACAACGATAACATGGCGGCCCAACTGACGGGGATGCTGGATGCGGACCTGCTGATTATCCTGAGCACTGTTGACGGCCTCTACGATGGTGAACCGAAGGATCCCGCCAGCCGGGTGATCCCCACGGTCGCATCGATCACGCCCCAGATGCTGAAGGACGCCAGCACGAAGGGGCAGCTGTTGTCCACCGGCGGCATGGTGGCCAAACTGCAAGCCATCAAAAAAGCGGTGCACTTCGGGGTGCCGGTGATCCTGGCCAACGGGAAAGAACGGGACATCCTGCGAAAAATATTTTCCGGCGCCCAGGTGGGGACCCTGTTTGAACCTAAAGCCAAACGAATGCCCCTCAGGAAACGGTGGTTGGCCTACTCCACCAAGGTAAAGGGACAGGTGATGGTCGATGAGGGGGCCCGGGTGGCTGTCACCCTTGAAAACGCCAGCCTGCTGAGTTCGGGGGTCACCGGTATTCAGGGGAAATTCGAGGCCCAGGATGTGGTGGCCATCCTCGATGGGCAGGGACGGGAGTTTGCCCGGGGCATCACCAAGTACGACTGGCGGGGCCTGTTGGAGGTGGCGGGGAAGAGCCACGATGAGATTGTCAGGACATTGGGCGTCAAATATTTCAATGAGGTGGTGCACCGGGAAGACCTGGTGCTGCTACCGGTAAACCCTGCGGAGGAGTCATGAGTATCCGGGACTACATTAAGGGTCTGGGCCGGCAGGCGAAAGGGGCCGCAGTTACCTTGGCGACCGTGTCCAGCACCGCGAAAAATGATATGCTCACCGAGTTGGCCCGGTTGCTTCGCGCAGGGCAGGCCGACGTGCTGACAGCCAACGGTCAGGACCTGGAGGAGGCCGAAAAACAGCAACTCTCCCAGGCCATGGTAGATCGCCTGACCCTGACTCCCCAGCGTCTGGAAGCCCTGGCTGCGGCGGTGGAGGAGGTCCGCACCCTGCCCGATCCGGTAGGAGAGGTAGCGGGCATGACGCTGCGGCCCAACGGCCTGCAGGTTGGAAAGATGCGCATCCCCCTGGGGGTGGTGGCCTTTATCTACGAGTCCCGGCCCAACGTGACCATCGACGCCGCGGCCCTGTGCGTCAAGAGCGGGAACGCCGTCATCCTGCGGGGTGGCAAGGAAGCGATCCACAGCAATCTGGCCTTTATGAGGCTCATCAAAGGGTCCCTGACATCGGCGGGGCTGCCGGAACATGCGGTGCAGGTGGTGGACACCATCGATCGCCGTGCGGTGGAAGAGCTGCTCAAACTCGATGATGACGTGAATCTCCTTATTCCTCGAGGTGGGGAAGGGCTGATTCGCTACGTGGCGGAGCATTCCCGCATCCCGGTCATCAAGCATTACAAGGGGGTTTGCCACGTCTACGTGGACCAGGACGCCGACCTTGACATGGCCCTGGCCATTGCCCTGAACAGCAAGGTCCAGCGCACCGGGGTCTGTAACGCCGAGGAAACCCTCCTGGTGCATGCGGCGGTGGCCGAAACGTTCCTGCCCCGGTTCATCGCCGCCAGCAAAGAGCAGGGCCTGGAGTTGCGGGGCGACCCCCGGACCGTGGCCTTCGATCCGGCCACGATTATTCCGGCCACCGAGGAGGATTGGCATACGGAATACCTCGACATGATCCTGTCGGTGAAGGTGGTGGATTCGGCCGCAGAGGCCATGGCGCACATCCACACCTACGGGTCGGAGCATACGGACAGCATCGTTACCGAAAACTACACCACGGCCCATGCCTTTATCCGGGGCGTGCAGAGCTCCCTGGTGCTGGTCAATGCCAGCACCCGGTTCAACGACGGGGGTGAGCTGGGCCTGGGGGCCGAGATCGGCATCAGCACCACCAAGCTGCACAGTTTCGGTCCCATGGGCCTGAGGGACCTTACCATTGAGAAAAACATTGCCTTTGGCAATGGTCAAATAAGAGAGTGAGCCGATCATGAAGCGCGATATCAAGAAAGTTGTCCTGGCCTATTCCGGGGGGCTGGACACCTCCATTATCATTCCCTGGCTGAAGGAGAACTACGGTTGTGAGGTCATCGCCTACGTGGCCAACCTGGGCCAGAAGGACGATTTTAAGGCCGTCAAGCAGAAGGCTCTGGACACGGGGGCCTCCCAGGTGGTGGTGGAAGACCTGCGGGAGACATTCCTCACCGACTTTGTCTTTCCCACCCTGCGGGCCGGGGCCGTCTATGAGCGGAAGTATCTGCTGGGGACCAGCATGGCCCGGCCGCTCATCGCCCAACAGCAGGTGAAGGTAGCCGAGGAGTTCGGGGCCGACGCCCTGGCTCACGGCTGCACCGGCAAGGGCAACGACCAGGTCCGGTTCGAGTTCACCTATATGGCGTTGAACCCCAAACTGACGGTCGTTGCGCCATGGCGGGAATGGGACATCAAATCCCGGGAAGATGCCATCGACTACGCCCGGGAGCGCGGGATTCCCATCACTGCCACCGTAGAGAAAATCTATAGCCACGATGAAAACATCTGGCATATCAGTCACGAAGGGGGGCCCCTGGAGGACCCCTGGAACGAGATGGATGACAGTCTGCTGCAGTGGTGCCAGCCATTGGGAGAGACCCCGGATGAGCCGGAGGTTATCGAGTTGACCTTCAAGCAGGGCACCCCGGTGGCCATCGATTCAGAGACCCTCGGTCCGGTGGAGCTGGTGGAAAAGCTCAACGCCCTGGGGGCCAGACACGGCATCGGGGTGGCGGACATGGTGGAAAACCGCATCGTGGGGATGAAATCCCGGGGCATCTATGAAACACCGGGCGGCACCATTATTTATACGGCCCACAGGGAGCTTGAGGCCCTGACCCTGGATAAATCATCCATGCATTACAAGGATTTGATCGCCGAGCAGTACGCGAACCTGGTGTATAACGGCGAGTGGTTCACCCCCCTGCGGGAAAGCCTGGATGCCTTCACCGACTCCTTCCAGCGTTGCGTAACCGGGGTGGTGCGGCTAAAACTGTTCAAAGGGCACTGCCTCATCGCCGGCCGCAAATCACCCTTCTCACTGTACCGGGAGGACCTGGCGACCTTTGGCCAGGACGATGCCTATGACCAGAGCGATGCCGAAGGGTTCATCCACCTGGCCGGGCTACCCCTCAAGGTGGAGGCCCTGTTGGCCGAGTTCGGCGTGAAAAAAGGGAAGTACCGGGCGGAAAACTATTTCCGCACTTTTAAGCGGGATTGACCTTACCGAGGACGACATGGTGGCTAAAAAAGTCTGGCAGCAGCGGTTCGCCCAACCCCTGGACCCCCGGGTCCACCGGCTCAACCGTTCCATTGATATAGACGGGCGGCTATACCCCTACGATGTGCAGATCTAGACGGTCTG
>JADFNF010000244.1 GCA_022563485.1 Fidelibacterota bacterium
TGGCCGGCAGGATCAGGACGTAGACCTCCGGATGGGCCAGGAACCAGAAAAGGTGCTGCCAGAGTAGGGGAGAGCCGCCGCCCGATACCTGCAACGCCTGGCCGCTCACCACCAGGCCGCTGGGCAGGAAGAAACTGGTCCCGGCCAAGCGGTCCATGAGTTGCATGACCCCGGCCGCTTCCAGGGGGGGGAAGGCCAGCAACAGCAGGAAGGCGGTCACCAGCTGGGCCCAGACGAAAAAGGGCAGCCGCATCCAGGTGAGGCCCTTCACCCGCAACTGAATGATGGTGGTGATGAAATTCACCGCCCCCAACAGGGATGAGGTAATGAGAAATACCATGCCCACCAGCCACATGGTCTGACCCATAGTGGCGATAACAGCCAGGGGTGGGTATGAGGTCCAGCCGGAGTTGGCGGCCCCACCGGGAACGAAGAAACTGGCCAGCATTACAATACCGCCCATGAAATAGAACCAGTAGCTGGCCATATTAAGCTTGGGGAAGGTCATGTCCGGCGCGCCGATCTGCAACGGCACAAAATAATTGCCGAAGGCGCCCACCGATAGAGGCACAATCCCCAGAAAGACCATGATGGTGCCGTGCATGGCGCCCAGGGAGTTGTAAACCTCAGGCAGGAGGATGCCCTCTTCACCCAGCAGCCAACCGATAATGGGCACCGGCTGTTCGGGGTAGGCCAGCTGCCAGCGCATGATCATCATCAGTATAAAACCAAAGAGCAGAAAGAAAAGGGCGGTGATCCCGTACTGGATCCCGATGATCTTGTGATCGATCGAGAAAATGTACTTGCGCCAGAACGATTGCTCGCCATGAACTTCAGCCATGTTCAGCGCGCCTCCTTCCGGCAGCCCCATTTAGTCTGCATGGATATTTCTTTCACGAGGAGATTACCCGCCACGATTATACTATTCTCGCAGTGCGTGCTTTAAGGAGGGCAAGCAATCCATTCGCTATGTCGATCACCATCAACGCTCTCCTTAGTTTACGCTATGACCCGATCGAAGAGGATCAGGAATAATAGGGCCGGGAGATATAGCACCGAGGTGATCAGCAGCCGCCGGGCGTGTTTAAGTACCGGCCGCCGGGCCACCACGACGCTGGCCGCCAGCATGGTGGTCCCCAATAGGGTACTGCCGATTACGTAGATCATACTTCCCCCGGAGACGGCATACAGGGCCAGGCTGGCGGCTATCAGTGCCAGACTGAAGCCGATCATATGGGCGCCGGTATAGGCCATGGAACGGACCAGCGGCATCATCTTGAAGCCGCCGCGGGCATAATCCTTCCGGTAAATCAGGGCCAATGCCAGAAAATGGGGGATTTGCCAGCAAAATAGTATGGCAAACAGGATCAGCGCCTCCGCACCCACATGGCCCCCGGCTGCCACCCAGCCTCCAACCGGCGGGAGAGCCCCCGGTACGGCCCCTGCCAGTGTATTCCAGGTAGTGATGCGCTTCAGGGGGGTGTAGATCGCCAGGTAGGTTAGAATGGTAAGGAATGTAATCAACCCGGTCATCCAATGGGTGTACAGGGTCAGTTCCAGTACGCCGGCTGTGGCAATGATCAACCCGAAGTTTCGGGCCGCCCGGGGAGAGATCCGGCCCGAGGGGATGGGCCGCCCGGCCGTGCGCCGCATCAGGCTGTCCCGGTCCCGCTCCAGGTATTCATTCAGGGTCGATACACCGCCGGAGGCCAATAACGAGCCCAGCAGCAGGTGGCCGCCTGTGAGCCAGGTCGAAATATTGCCCCAGTCCACCCCTGCCGCCCGTAGTCCCAGGTAATATCCCAAGAAAACCGTAGTCAGCACGAGGTAGGATATGCGGGGCTTGGTCAGCTCCCAATAGTCTCGAACCGTCAGCATAAGCGGCCTGAGGCGCGGTGGGCTCTGACCACTGCCAACACCTCGCGACACCCTATGACTAAAACTTTTGTTGGCAG
>JADFNF010000245.1 GCA_022563485.1 Fidelibacterota bacterium
CATCCGAGGGCGTCCGGTTGGAGGGGTCATGAACCTTAGTGCATTCTCGTCAGGCCAGGACGGCCAGGGCCTGGGCCAGGTCAGTCTCCAGATCTTCCACGTCCTCAATCCCAATGGAGAGACGGATCAGGCCGTCGGTAAGCTTGTACGATTCCCGGACCTCCCTGGGGACGGAGGCGTGGGTCATGGTGGCCGGGTGATTGGCCAGGCTTTCCACCCCGCCCAGGCTTTCAGCCAGGGTAAAGATCTGGAGCCGCTGGACCACGGCCCGGGCATTTTCCAGGGAACCGGTCTCGAAACTGATCATGCCGCCGAACGCCGGTTCGCCAGTGGGGGTCCGCTGCTGGGTGACGGCCAGGTCATACTGAGGATGGCTGGGGAGGCCTGGATAATAGATGGCTTTCACCTCGGGCCGCTCAACCAGGAACCGGCCCAGCTGCAGGGCGTTGCTGTTGTGGCGGTCCATTCTGATAGCCAGGGTCTTGAGGGACCGGGACGTGAGCCAGCAATCGAATGGGGACGGTACCGCCCCCAGCGTTTTCTGGATGAAATAAAGGTCTTCGGCCAGTTGTTCATCGCTGGTCACCACAGCGCCGCCGATGATATCGCTGTGCCCGCTGATATATTTGGTGGTACTGTGATAGACCACATGGGCCCCCAGTTCAAGGGGCCGCTGGCAGTAGGGGGTCATGAAGGTGTTGTCCACGATGGTCAGCAGCCCGCGCTCCCGGGCCAGGGCAGACACCGCCTTGATATCGGTGAGGGACATCATGGGATTGCTGGGCGACTCGATAATGATGGCCCGGGTCTCGGGGCGGATCGCTGCTGCCACCGGGCCTAATGTGGTGGTATCCACCCAGCTGGCCGTCAGATCGAAGCGGTTGAAGACCTGGGTAATGGCGCGATAGGTCCCTCCGTAGACACCGGCTGATACAATGACGTGGTCCCCGGATCGGAAATGGGTCATCAGCGCCGACAGGGCGGCCATGCCCGATGAAAAGGCGATGCCGTACTGGCCGCCTTCCAGGGATGCCAGGTTCTCTTCAAGACCCCGGCGGGTGGGGTTGGCCGCCCGGCTGTAGTCGAAGCCCTTATGGACCCCCAGGTCGGACTGGACATAGGTGGTGGTCTGGTAAATCGGTGGCACCACCGCCCCGGTGGCGGGATCAGGCTCCTGCCCCACATGAATGGCCCGGGTGGCGAAGCCTGAGTTTACCTTCCGTGACATTTCTTAAACTTCTTGCCGCTGCCGCAAGGACAGGGATCGTTGCGGCCCACCTTTTCCTCCACGTGCACCGGTTGACGCTGGGCCCCGGGAGCCCGAGGTTGGCCGGGGCCGGGCAAAACCATCGCTGTCTGGCGGGGTGGCTCGACGGCCCCTCCGGTGGCCATAAATCCCATGTTCGCCGAATCGGCATGGGAGGTCTGGAGCCCGTGCCCGACACGCTGTAACCGGGGACGCTGTTCCTCCAACCCGCCAATCCGCACCCCGAAGATACGCCGCAAGGTATTCCGATTGATATCGTCCAGCAGCTCCACGAACATGCTGAAGCCTTCGGATTTGTACTCCAGCAGCGGGTTCTTCTGGCCGTAGGCCCGGAGATTGATCCCTTCCCGGAGCTGATCCATGCTGTACAGGTGCTGCTGCCACTTCTCATCAATGGTGCGGAGGAAAACGTAGCGCTCAAACTGGGCAAAAGCCCCGGCTTCGACCAGGGAGCGTTTCATCTGGTAATGTTCCATGGCCTGATCCTGAAGGCCCTTTATAACCACCTCGATATCACCATTTTTATGCGGCCCCGCCTGAAGGTCCAGCAGCAAGGCACTGCCCAGCTCCTGCCGAAGGCCGCTGAGGTCCACCGACCCGTCTGCCGTGACGTGCTCACTCTTCACGATACTTTTGGTCATTTCCTCGAGCATCTTCTCCACCTCAGGCACCAGGTCCTGGCCGTGGAGAGCGTAATTGCGCCGGTCGTAGACAATCTCCCGCTGCTGGTTCATCACATCGTCGTATTCCAGCAGG
>JADFNF010000076.1 GCA_022563485.1 Fidelibacterota bacterium
ACGCTCCAACCCAGGGTGTGGCCAATTTCGCTTACGAAGTTCTCAAAGGGGCTGCGTAACTGGTCCTCTGGCTCGCCGCGCGTCAGCTGCGACATTTTCGCAGTGACGGTTTCGGCAAAGATTTGGAGAGCTTCTTGGGTTGTCATCTCTTTGATTATACTAGGATCACCTCGCCAGAAAGTTCGGCGGCACGAAGGCTTCCCTCATAGCGGTAGTACTTCCGTTAGGTGCTTACCAAAGCTCATGCGCTAAAGCATCGGAAGGGGAGGCTATGCAGCCTGGCATAAACTTACCATTGAAGAGACCCATGCCAAACAGGAATTGAGGGCAAAGCCCAGAGTGACATGAGGGCGAGATCGCCGCACCCTCAGGAGAGGGAGGAAGACTGAGCGAAGAATGGAGAGACTTGTACTTTTCTTTTCAAAGAAAAGTACCAAAAGAAAGTTTTCGCGCACCGGAACTCGCCAGCATGAGACGGTGGTTCAAACACGGTGCGCTTGGGGCTGTCCTGCGGGCAGCCAGGGGTCAGGGATGGACGGGAGCGGAGACGGGCGTAGGCCCTACGCCCCTACGAGATCGACACTTCCCCAGGGGGGGTACCCTTCCCTTCGATAAGCTCGGGGGGACGAGAGGGCGATCAGTCGAGGTATTGGGTGAAGAGGTAGGCGTACTGCTCCATATCATCCTCAATGGAATCGGGGAGCATTTGGGCGAAGGTGTCGAGAATGATGACGGCGTTGAGGTTGGCATCCTGGTTGGAGGCCATCCGCAGCCGTTGGCAGAGGGAGGCATTGATCACCTTAATTTTGCGATAGGTTTCCACCAGTGATTTCAAGTCCCAGTCGGGCTCCAAGCCGTGTTTGTAGCGAAAATATTGGGCCAGGAGATAGGTTGATACGGCCCGGTAGGTGGTTTCGGCGATGGAGGCAAAGGGGAGATGGAGGCTGACCATGGGCCGGAGCCGGTCCAGGTCCTCGCAGCCGCTGGTGACCATGATGAGGCCCATGAGGGAGCTTAAGGCCTCCTGGGTGGAGACCTGTTTGCGGGAAATGGTGCGCTCCCTGGTTTCCACGGTGACATCGGCGGTCTGGTAGGACGACAAATCCTTGAAGAGATCAACAACCGGAGCGATATTTTTAGCGACGAGACAGTAGTCTGATTTTTCCTGAACGCCAGTGCACTGTTCACAGGGGAGAGTATCGAACCGGGCCCAATCGGGGGGGGACTGGCCTGCAGGAGGGATATAGGCCAGGGTCACGGGATCAAGGTTGACGTCGATGACGACCTGGTGATCATCGTCAAAGGCAAAGGTGTAGCGGAAGTTCAGGGGGGCCGACTCGGGTGTGGTACTCATGGCCGAGTGTAAGGGCAGAATGAGCCCGAGTCAAGGAGCCGTGAGGGGCCCCAGCAATTTCTCTACCAGGGCTACTATGCGGTCCTGGAGACCCTAGGAAGTTGGCTCGGTCAGCGCCGCACCATTGCCTGCGGGTGCCGCTTCGGCGGGTGGGCGGAGGGACTCCAGGGCGCTGATTTCGAGGAGGGACATGAGGAAGGCCAAGGTAGACTCGGCCCCTTCATTCTGGTTGACCCCGTTGGGCTCAAGTCCATCGTGACAACCGCCGGTACGGGGATTGTATATGGAGAGATTGAGGTCGTTGCGGCCGAGAAACCATTCAAACGCCCGTTGAGCCTCGGCGTGCCACTGGTCGTCGCCGGTGAGGTGGTAGGCTTCGACGCAGGCCGAGACCATGGCATGGGCCTCGACCGGCTGCTGGTCAAACCGGGCCCGGGCCTTGCCCCTGGGATAGTGACCATTGGTGCCGATGGGCACAAAATGCCCCTCGTCAGACCGTTGGATCGTGGCTAGCCATTCCAGTGATTCCAGCCCGATCTGGGTCATGCTGTCGTCGGACAGTGACTGCCCGCACAGCAGCAAAGCATGGGGCAACTTGGCGTTGGAATAGGTGAGAATGTCCTCGAACCAGCGCCAATCATCTGTGCGGGTGCGGGTGTAACTTTTTGCCAGGCGGTTGGCCAGCACCCGCCGGGCATGGCTGACCCGTTGATCACCGGAAAATGTCTTGAGGTATTCGTGGATGCCTAACAGGGTGAAGGCCACGGCCCGGGGGCTTTTGAATTTCAATGCGGTGGGCAGGCTCCAATCGATGAGGCGGTCAGCAACGCCCCGCAGCTCCTTATATCTCGAACGCCCCAGGACGGTGCCCAGGGCCCAGATGGCCCGTCCGTGGCTGTCTTCCGAGCCGACCTCCTCGCGCCACTGGCGTTCATAGGTCAGGAAATTTCTAAAGCGGCCGGTCTTTTGATTGAAGGCGTGGTAAAGGAATGCCAGGTAACGATGGGTCAGTTCATAGGCCTGGTGTTGATATTCCTCCTGCTCCTCCAGCTGGATCGCCGTGATCAGGGCCCGGGCGTTGTCATCGGTCGTATGCCCTTCCTGGTAGCGGGGGACAGAAAAGAAGGCGTGCTGCAGGATTCCGGTGGAATCTGTGAGACGATGGAGATGATCCAGTTTGAGGGTGGGTAGCTCGGCGAGCAGCTTACTTGGTTTCTTGGAGCGGAGCAAGGGTTGAGGGTGTTCAAACCGTACCTCTTTGGCGTGCGAGAAACTGGCCATATATTGCCCGGCTACCTCCGTCCAGACCGATTTACGGCTATCGATATAGGCCCGTTTACGAATAGCATGTCGTTTGGTCTCGTTTTCAAGGAGATACAACACCTGTTCGCCGATGGCGCCGGCATCGCGAAAGGGAACCAGCATTCCCCGGTTCTCGGCCAGGAGTTCCTCAGCATGCCAATAGGGTGTCGAGATCACCGGTTTCCCCGCGCCCACGGCGTAGCTCAGGGTGCCCGACACGACCTGTTCCACGTTCAGGTAGGGGGTGATGTAGATATCGGCGGCGCTGATATATTCGGTCAGCTTGTCGGAGCTGACAAACCGGTTCTGGAAAATGACATGATCGGTGACACCGAGCTTCTCGGTCAGCTGGATCAGTGAATCACGGTAAGCCTCGCCTTCATGCCGGATGACGTTGGGGTGGGTAGCGCCCACGACCAGATAGACCACATTGGGATATTTGGCAATGATGGCCGGCAGGGCTTCGATGACATATTCAAGGCCCTTGTTGGGAGAGATGAGTCCAAAGGTCAATAGGACGGTCTTTCCTTCGACACCGAACTGGTCCTTATGGAAGTTGGGGTCCATGAAGGGGACATTGGGAATCCCGTGGGGGATCAGGTCGATTTTCTGCTTGGCCACGTGGTAGATGTCTTTCAGGAATTCCTGACCACGCTGGGTCATGGCCACGATCCGGTCCGACAGTTCGGCCAGCTCCTTGACGGTTTTGGTCTGTTCGGGTGTGGGTGATTTGAGTACGGTGTGCAGGGTTGTCACCACCGGCATCTGGAGCTCGTGAAGCAGGGACAAAATGTGGCGACCGGAAGGTCCGCCAAATATCCCGAATTCATGTTGGAGGCAAACCAGGTCCACATTGTTCATATTGAGGAAGGACGCTGCCTGATGATAGCTCTCAATATTTTCTTTGTCCAGCACAAAGCGTACCCGTTCGGGGTAACCGTGTTGAACCGTCCCGTCGTTGGATGGGAGGGCCAGGAAGATCGTCTGAGAGTATTTGGTGGCCAGGGCCTCAACCAGGTCGGTCGTAAAGGTGGCGATGCCACAGAGGGCCGGCAAGTAATTTCCAATGAAGGCAATCCGCCTCAAATGTGCAGGAGGTTCGTGAGAATTTGACAGGGTGGTGTCAGGAATAGTCATAGGTTGGTCCTGGGGTATGGTCGAGTGCTGTTCATGGGTCACTTTCCTCAATCGTGCATTCCAAAAGGTCGGCGATACGGGTGGTGGCCACGCCGATGCACGTATCGGCAGCGCCATAATAGATTTTGATCTCGCCATTAGGTTCGACAATCGCCCCGCATGGGAAGACTACGTTGCCCACATCACCGATGCGTTCATAATCTTCACGGGGTGAAAGGATGGGCACCTGGCAGCGCCTCAACACCTTGGAGGGGTCCTCCAGGTCCAGAAACACAGCACCGGCTCGATAGATGGGGCCCGCTGAGGTCATCTTGGTCCCGTGGTAGATTTCCAACCAGCCGTATTCGGTCCGGATGGGAGGCACGGACGCTCCCACGCGGAAGGAATCCCAATAGCCCCTCCGCGGTGAAAAGAGGACCTTGGAATTTCCCCAGCTGTAAAGGTCATTCGAGTACGAGATCCAGACGCTTCCAATCCCCAGCCCGATGGGCCGATCCAACCGGACGTACTGACCATTGATCTTTTCAGGGAAGAGTACCCCATCCTTATTGCCCGGTTCAGAGATGAAGGCGAGACGTTTGAAACTGCGGAAATCATCTGTCTTGCACAAGGCGATCCGGAAGCCGAACTCCGAGACGGCGGTGTACATGACGTAGTACGTACCATCGAGAAAAGTAGCCCGGGGGTCTTCGATGCCTCGGCTTTCGTACCGGCTGAATGGCCCCTTACTGGCGGGGAGGAGCGCGGGTTTATCCTCCACCCTGAAGTGCAACCCATCGTCACTTCTGGCCAGGGCGAAAAAGGAATACCCCTGTTGTCCCTCTACCCGCAAGAGCAGCAGGTACTCATCGCCCAGTTTGACGGGGGCGCCGTTGAAGACCGCATTGGCAGGAAAGGGGATATCCTCCAGTTCGAGAATGGGATTACCCTCCCAGCGATGGAGCACATCGTTGCCGAATTTTCGCTGCGCACTCAAAGGGCACCCGCCTGTTCAAGACAAGCGGCTAAGAGCGTTTCAACAGTGGTGGTACCTATAGCGATGCACGAATTGGAGGCTCCATAATAGAGTTTCACATCACCGGTGCTTTCAATAATGATGCCGCAGGAATAGACCAAGTTGGGCAGGTCACCGATGCGCTCGTAGTCTTCCCTGGGTGAGAGGATCGGGACGTTCGTGCGGCCGATCACCTTGGCTGGATTACGTGCATCCAGGATGGCGGCACCCAGGCGGAATAAGGGGCCGGCAGAGGTCTGTTTCACCCCATAATAAATGAATAGCCAGCCAGCTCTGGTAAGGGTGGGGGGTGAGGCAACCCCGATACGGTCGCAATCCCAAAACCCGCCCCTGGGTGTCATGATCACTTCCGACCAGCCCCAGTACTCGAGGTCAGTGGAGTAGGATATCCAGATGCTGCTGCCTTCCCAGGGACGCTCCAGGCGGGCGTACTTTCCCTTAATCTTTCTGGGAAAGAGGGTTCCGCTTTTCGTATCGGGCTCTGAGACATAGGCCAGCTGCTCAAATGTCCTGAAATCCTTGCTTCGGGCCAGGCCCAGCCGGTAGCCATGGCGTCCCAATGCGTCGTAGGAAATATAATAATGCCCATCCAGGGGAACAATACGGGCATCCAGAGTTCCCTGCCGATCGTAGATTGCCCGGGGTCCTTGGGAGGTGGGAGCCAGGACCGGCTGATCCTCTACCGTAAAATGATAGCCATCCTGGCTCCGGGCCGCGTAGATCGAGTAGAACCCCTCCAAACTCTGGATCGTGACCAATAGGAGGTATTCACCGTCGATCTTGATGGCCCCGGCATTGCAAATATCTGCGCAGGGAAAGGGCAGATCATCCATGGTGATGGTAGGGTTTCCCTCCCATCGATGGATGAGATCCCTACTGCGCCTGTTATTCATAGGATATACCGGTACCCATTTAGCTCGTGCACCCTGTAGCCTACCAGCGTTTGATCAAAACAGGACAGCAGGATTGGCGTAATTTACACCTCAATGGGGAAGCAATCGTTATCGAGACCCTTTATTTTTGATGTTCGGTAATGTAGGCTCCTTCTGCAGTATCTCGATTGCCTATGTTGGATTCACATCCTTGAAAGAATTGCATTCTACTCCCTTCATCTATGTAATTAAATTCAACTGTTGTGCCTGGCGCACAAGGGGTAAGAACCCCAACGAACCCCCATCCGGACCCTGCTCATCGATCAGCTAACTGAACAGCCCAAAGGCGGAGCCATGCATAAGAATAGCCTTCAAAAATCCCTTTTTAAACGCTATCCCAACAACCCGATCCTGACGGCCGCCGATTGGCCCTATCCCATGAATACCGTGTTTAACGCGGCAGCGACGCTGCTCCAGGATGGAACCACCCTACTGCTGTCTCGCGTGGAGGATCGGCGGGGCCATTCCCACCTGTGCGCCGTCCGTTCAAAGAATGGAATCGATGGTTGGCAGATCGACCCCCAGCCCACGCTCATGCCGGACCCGGTCAACTATCCCGAGGAGCTGTGGGGCATCGAAGATCCGCGCATTACCTTCTTACCGGAGTTGGGGAAATATGCGGTGGTCTATACATCCTTCTCCCGCGGTGGGCCGGGCGTGTCGCTCGCCCTCACTGAAGACTTTCGGCAATTCGAGCGGATTGGGGATATCATGCCACCCTGGGATAAGGACGCCGCCATATTGCCTCGTCGGTTCAATGGCCGATGGGCGCTCATCCACCGGCCCACTAGCGCCTCTCTGGGCTCCCATATATGGATTTCATACTCTCCGGACCTGCGGCATTGGGGTGGGCATAAGATCATTCTTGAAGCGAGAGAAGGTAGTTGGTGGGACGCCCATAAGATTGGTCTCTCGCCGCCGCCAGTCGAAACCGACCGGGGTTGGCTGATACTGTATCATGGCGTTAAGGAAACGGCCAGCGGCGCTATTTACCGGCTTGGCGCCGCCCTGTTCGACCTGGAGGACCCCTCCATCTGCCTGCTGCGCGGTGACGAGTGGATCTTTGGCCCCGAAGAACGTTACGAACTATCCGGGGATGTGAACGATGTGGTTTTCCCCTGTGGGACGACGATAGGCCCGGACCAGGACACGATCAATATCTACTATGGAGCGGCGGATACTTCCCTGGCATTGATGTCGGGCAGTATCAGGGAAATATTAGACTGGCTGGAGCTACACAATAGTCACGAGGGCTAAATCTACCGGCGCCGGGGAAAACGACCATGCGATCGCGCAACTCCAGACCCCGGGATGAGTCCCGACCTTGACATGTCCCAAAGGGAGGGCTACTTTCGGGGGGACCGAAGGGATGAGGCCAGCTCAGGGTCCCAACCGAACATGATGAAGCGACTAAAAAAATTGAGTGCTAAGTCCGGGCCGATCACGCCGGGGATGCCGAGTGGCAAGGTCAAGAAGCAGCCGGAGGTCAGCTCCCTGGCCGCGCATGCCAAACTGCCGCCCGAGGCCCAGGCTCAGCTGGTGGCCCGTGAGCAAATGATGGCCGACGTCGTCAAATTTGCCAAGGACAACCCGGAAGAGGCGAGCCAGCTGTTGCGGGTATGGCTCACTGGTGGAGGACCACCGCAGCCCACCTAGCCAGCTGCCCGCCGGGGATCATCCCTAACTATTCTTTCGTAAATCTTCTATTATTTCTTTCCCTGCGGCCACAGCCTCCTGCGCCCGATCCTTCACGGCATCCAGACCGGCTTTGGCGTCCTTACGGAATTTTTCAGATTTTTCAGCGACGGTCTCCTGTGCTTCGTTGAGGGCCTGTTTGGCCTTTTCACCTGCTGATTTGAACCGGTCCAGGAATCCCATGGTCTCCCCCTTATGACATAATGTTAAGCCCGGCAGATATAATTAAGAAATCTCGCCAGTAATCATAGTTCAAAACTAAACTGAATAAATGATTCATTCAAGTAATGAAACAGATGGGTGACCGAGTTTCAGACGATTGTCTTGCCCTGGGAGCCATGACTCAGGCCGGGGAACGGCGGCCTTGGCGCATGGGACGCAACAGGCGTACCCGGCGAAAGACAGCTGGCGCCTTTGTGCATAATATGCGGCGAACATGCAACGGCATCAACACAAAGGAGCAGACCGATGATTCCTTTTTTCAAACCCGGCAACCGAACCTATACCCTCTCCGGTGTGGCCCTGGCCGCGGCCCTGCTGCTACAGGCCCATGCCCAGGAAGTCATTACCCTGGCGCCCATGCTGAAAATGGCGCTGATGTTTCTTCTGACCAGCATCGCGCCGTTGGTACCGATCACCATCCGCAAGGCCATTGCGGTGATCGACAAGCAGAGCCAGAAAGAGCGCAAGGCCTAGGCCCGTGGGACCGGGGGATCGGCCACAAAATCTACCAGAGAAGGGTTGACGGATGACGGATAGCCTGGAGAAAAACAAACTGATGAAGAAACTGGCGGCCATCAAAGCACTGGCGGTGGAATCGGAAGCCCTGCTGCGCGAAGCTTCGCCGGACGTAGAGAAACTGCTGGCGACCCTACAGGCTCAAGCAGGGATCCAACAGGCCCTGCTGGAAAAACTGCTGGGTGCGATGCAGCCTACCGAGAAGGAGCAGGACCTGAGCGACACCTTCCACGAGGCGGTGCAGGAGCTGCTGGACTACTTCGGTGAGCGGGTGCGTCTGGCGAGCAAGGTGGCCGATGCGGCGGCTCTGAAACACCTGCGGAAGGAATAGGTCTCCATGCCCCCAGTGAGCCGGAACACGCGCCTGGCCCTCCTGGAAGCGCGGTTGCAGGCCTTCCGGGCCGAGGTGCTCAAGTGGCAGCTCAGCCACCTGCGCTACCACGGGGCCAATGAATCACGGTGGGGGTTGGTGGGGCTGATGCGGGCGCACCCCTTCCGAACATTGGCGGTGGGGGCGGCTGTTGGGGCGGCGGTCATTGGCGGCCTGGGGGGCGGCGGTGTGGCCCCGGCACTGATTCAGCAGCTGGTGGGCTGGCTAGGGGCATGAAGTACAGCCACCCCATCAAAGAGGAAGCGTTCAGCCTGTTCTGCCAGGGGTTTGAGCCGCAGGAAATCGCCCGGCGATTACACCGGGATCACGGACCGGGGGCCAACCCCTATCCCGGCACTGTCCAGAACTGGATTCGGCTCGGGGACTGGCGGGAACGACGGGGCCGGATCGAGCAGCGTACACAGAGCCTGGGTGATGAGCGGCGGGCCAAGAGCCGGGCCCGGGCCGTGGCCAAGCTCACCGAGCTGCACCGCAAGACCATGGAAGCCGCCGACAGCCTGGAGTACAAATCGGCGGAGGGGGCGGTGCGGTCCATCGCCACCCTGCAGAAGGTCCTCGACGACCTGACCCGTCCCGGGGACGGCGCCGTTACCCGGGAGGTGCTGGACGGGGTGGTGGAGACGATCTTCACCCTGCTGGGAGAGGACGGAGGCGGTGGGGCCGGTCCTGGCCCAGCGGGGACCGCAGTTGTTGCTGGAGATTGAGAAGCGGCTGGGGCAGGGGTAGGATGGAGGGTTTCAGCGGTCAGCAATCAGCAGTCAGCAATCAGCGCCTAGCTCCTTTCGCCGGGGCCTCACGACCCATGGGTTAGAAGCACGTTGCGCACCGA
>JADFNF010000077.1 GCA_022563485.1 Fidelibacterota bacterium
GCAGGGGCATATCTGCCAGGTCGATGATGACCTCGATATTGGCGGCCAGGTTGTGAAAAAAACCGCCATCGGCGATGGCCCCGGCCTTGAGAATTTCGGCAAAGGCCGAGGTGAGCTCGCCCCGGGGAAGGGATTTTACCAGATTGGGATCAATAATGACGGCTTTAGGCTGATGCATAGCGCCGATCAAGTTCTTGCCGTGCCGGTGGTTCACGCCGGTTTTTCCACCAATGGAGGCATCCACCATGGCCAGCAGGGTGGTGGGGATCTGGACAAAGGGGATGCCCCGAAAAAGCGTGGCGGCCACAAAACCGGTCAGGTCCCCCACCACACCACCGCCTAAGGCTACCAGGGTCGAGCTGCGGTCCAGGCCCGCCCCCAGGAAAGTATCGTAAAGTGTCGACACAGTAGCGAGGTTTTTGGCTGGCTCGCCATCGGGTACTAGAGCCGTGGTAACTTGGCTCCCTGCGATGGTGAGTGCTGATTCGACCACGCCGCCGTAGAGGTCAAATATGCGGGCGGTGCTGACCAGTCCGACCTGGCCGTTAACCTCCAGCTGTGCCAGGGTCTCGGCCAGCGACGACATGAGCCCCTGGGCGATAAAGATGGGGTAACTTCGGGACCCCAGGTCAACGGTGAGGGTGGTCACGGCGTCTCCGGACTCTCATGGGCGGGTAGCCGGGTCAGCAGATCATCTACGATAACATGGGGACCTTTACCCTCTGCCAGAACAGTTATGCGTGCACAGTCTAGATACAGCGGCTCCCGCTCTTTGAGGAGAGTGGCCAGGCGCTGCACTGGGGAGGCCGCCCCAGCCAACAGTGGACGGTCTTTTGCGGCTCCTACCCGCTGTGCCAGGACTTCCGGTGACACCTTGAGGTAGACGGTGGTCTGTCGGCGGAGGAAGCCCCGATTTTCCGGGCTCAGTACCACGCCGCCGCCACAGGCGATGACCTGTTTGCCATTCGCACAGGCCAGTCGCAGTTGCCGGCTCTCCTCGGCACGGAATCGCTCCTCGCCCTGTTCCTCGAAAATCTCCCGGATCGAACGCTTCAGGCTGGAGGATATGTGAGCGTCGAGGTCGACGGAGGTGAAGTCAAGCTTGTCGGCCAGCAGAGGGCCAACGGTGGATTTTCCACTGCCCATGAGACCGACCAGGCAAATGTTGCCGGTCGTGATGGCGTCATGCCGCTGACGATTGTTAGCCATACGCTACCTCGATCAGTATTGGGCCGTGGCCTGCATGTGGGCCTTGACCTGATCCATACTGTCGCCGCCAAATTTTTCGAGCAATGCGTCGGCCAGGACCAAGCACACCATACTTTCAGCTACGATGGAAGCCGCCGGCACGGCGCAGGCATCGGTGCGTTCCTTGTGGGCCATACCGGGTTTGCCCGTAGCGATGTCCACCGACCGGAGAGCCTTGATGAGGGTCGGGATGGGTTTCATCACCGCTCGAATCACCAGGGGCTGGGCGTTGCTCATGCCGGCCTCCATACCCCCGGCGTTGTTGGTGACCCGGGTAAGCCTGCCGGTCTCCTCATCCTTGATAATTTCATCCTGAAATTCACTGCCCAACCGTTGGGCCCCGGCAAAGCCCAAGCCTACCTCAACCCCCTCGATGGCGTTGATGGACATGATCGCCTCGCCCAAGCGCGCCCGCAGTTTCAGGTCCCACTGGATATGACTGCCTAGACCATATGGGAGACCGGTGGCGATGACCTCGAAAATACCCCCCACGCTGTTGCCGGCCTCCTTCGCGTCGTCGATGGCACGCATCATGGCCTTTTCAGCTCCCCGGTTGTAGCACCGAACCGGCGAGGCATCTACGTGGGAATTGAGGGCTTCGGGTGAAAGATCAGCTGGCAGCTCCGAGTCATCCCTAACCTGGTGGATTGCCACCACCCGGCTGCCCACTTCGATACCGAACTCCAGGAGAAATTTACGTGTGAGACTACCCAGGGCGACCCGCATGGCCGTTTCACGGGCGCTGGCTCGCTCCAGCACGTTGCGGATGTCATCGAAACCGAATTTTTTCACCCCGGCCAGATCGGCATGGCCCGGCCGAGGCAGGGTGATCGGCTTCACGGCCCGTTCAGCAGGCTCAACCGACATGATGTGCTTCCAGTTGTCCCAATCCTTGTTGGGCAGGATCAGAGCGATGGGCGCCCCTTGAGTCTGGCCGTGACGCACACCGGTGAAGATCTCGGCCCAGTCGGATTCAATCTTCATTCGTTTGCCCCGCCCGTGGCCCTTCTGTCGACGAGCGAGATGTCGAGCGATATAATCTTCTGAGATCTCCAGACCCGCCGGCAGTCCTTCCAATATACCGATCAGCCCCTTGCCGTGGGATTCACCGGCGGTTAGCCAGCGGAGTTTTCTCATCATGGGCGGTCTGCCGAGAGCCGGGCCGGCTGCGTCTCTGTCGCGTGATTTTCTAGAGCGGTCAGGAGCACCGTTTTAAGGGCTGACACTTGAAAATCCGAGGGAATATTGCCTACCCCGTTATCGTGAGCAAGGACCCCAGGAAACCAGTGCCGCAGCGAGGCTAATCCCTGTCCGATGAACATTTCCAGTCCGGGAATGATGCGGCCGCCCTGGGCCTTGGCCCGCTGAAGGAGCAGGGTATTTTCCGGGTGGTAGACCATGTCCAAAACTGTCTGGCCCCTATGGAGCTGGTCCTCTACAAGGACGGCGGCGTCTGTCTGGGGCCACAGGCCTACCGGTGTGGCGTTGATGATTAGCTGGTATGGGGTAGTGTCGAGGGCTGCGTCCAGCTGTTCAGCTTTCAAGGTGGTCACACCGCCATCGCGGGGGAAAGAACCGATGAATTGCTGTACGGAGACCACTCTGCGACCCGCCACGCAGATCTGCGCAGCGCCCTGCTGCCTCAGGACTGTGAGGGCTGCCCGGGCGGCACCACCGGCGCCCAGTAGTAGGACCCGGCTCCCGGCGATAGGGAAATTGGCGCCTGTCAAGGCGTAGGTCAAGCCAGCCAAATCGGTATTGTAACCCACGAGTTCGCCCCGGTCCATGGCGACGCAATTCACCGCGCCCACCGGTAAGGCCTCCGGGGCTATCCTGTCCAGGTAGGTCAGGAAAGCGGACTTATGGGGCCGGGTGATATTGATGCCAGATAGCTCACCGTCTCGAAGTTGCTGCGCGACCTTACCGAGCTCCCCGGGGGTCGTCTCCAAGGCTCGGTAGCGGGCATCCAGGCCCAGGCGGTCGAACAGATAATTGTGAAAGGTCGGGCTCAGGGTGTGGTCCAAAGGAAAACCGATGACGGCAAAGGTGGTCATCGTGCGATTTGACTCATGAGTTTATGATAACCGGGGAATGAGATATCGACACAGTCCGGGTTATCCAATCTGGTCTCGTTGCTGGCGACTCGGCCAGCGATGGCAAAGGCCATGGCAATGCGGTGATCACCATAGGTGGTGATAGCGGCGCCTCTCAGACGTGCCGGTCCCAGGATACGGAACCCATCGGATAGTTCCTGTATACGGGTACCCATTCGCCTGAGGTTTTCACAAATGGACTTAATACGGTCACTTTCCTTAAGGCGCAACTCGCCGGCGTCTCGCACCACGGTCTCCCCCTTGGCCTGACTTGCCAGAACCGCCAGGATGGGAATTTCATCGATAAGGGCGGGAATTTCGTCCCCCGATATCCGGAGGCCATGGAGTAGCCTGGAGCGGACCGTGAGCGTACCCACCTCTTCGCCCAGAACACGTTTTTTTGTTTTCCAGGTAACGTCGCCACCCATTTTCCGGAGGGCATGGAAAAATCCGAGCCGGGTGGGATTAAGTAACAGGCCGTCGAAAGTAATCTCCATATCGGGTAGTAGAGTAACCAGTGCCGCAGGGAACGCGGCTGCCGAGGGATCGCCCGGAATCACCATTGAAAATTTAGGGATAGTCTGTTTGGCCGAACCGATTGTGACGTTTTTATCGGACAGTTGAATATCCACACCCAGAGCCTGCAACATGAGTTCCGTGTGATTGCGCGTCTGAATCGTTTCTTTAACGGTAACCGATCCTTCACTGACCAGACCCGCCAGGAGCAGTGCGGATTTGACCTGGGCGCTGGGCACCGGTATGGTATAGTCCAATGAATTGAGAGTCGCAGGATACAGGACCAGGGGGAGGGTTTCCCTGGCCGATATGTGGATTTTAGCCCCCATTTCCTGCAAGGGTCGAACGATGCGGTCCATGGGTCGCCTGGAAAGGGAGTCATCGCCTACGATTCTGGTCTTGATGCCGGTTCCCGCCAAGAGACCCATCAGCAACCGGGCGGTGGTACCGGAATTACCGGCGTCTAGGTCATTCTCGGGCGTCTTAAAGCCCCCGCCGCCTGTGACCACCACCTTATTCCCTCTATCCTTAATGGGGATACCGCACTGCTCCAGGCAGCGGCGGGTAGCAGCCACATCCACTCCGGGAGAGAGGTTGGTGAAGGTTGAGGTTCCCTGGGCAAGGGCGGCTAACATCAGGGCCCGGTGTGAGAGTGATTTATCACCCGGTAGAGAAATGCGCATCGGTTTAGGCCCTTTCCGCTACAGCTGGTCGATGAGAAGCGATCGATTTTCCCAGGGCAGTGGACACTCTTGCTGCCACATCCATAAGATCCTGAAAGCCATCGGGCAGCAGGGCCTGGGGGCCGTCAACCAAGGCATGATCGGGATCGTCATGAACATCCACCAGCAAGCCATCAGCGCCGGCTCCGATCCCGGCCAAGGCCAGCGGAATGACGGTTTCCCGGCTGCCGCTGGCATGGCTGGGGTCAACAATAATGGGCAGATGACTCAGTTTTTTGAAGGCTGGAATCACGCTCACGTCCAGCGTGTTGCGGGCATGACTTGTAAACGTCCGCACGCCCCGTTCGCAGACCACGACATCGTGAGCACCGTGGGACATAAGATATTCGGCGGACATGAGGGTCTCCTCCAGGGTGGCGCTCATGCCGCGCTTCATCAACACCGGCTTACCCAGTTTCCCTACCTCCCGGAGTAGGGAGAAGTTCTGCATATTGCGCGTGCCGATCTGGAGCATGTCGGCATACTGACCCACCAGGGTGACCGTACCGGGGTCGACAACTTCCGTCACCAACGGCAGTCCGGTGATCTCCCGGGCCTCGGCCAGAATCTCCAGTCCTTTTTCTCCCAGACCCTGGAAGGCGTAGGGGGATGTGCGCGGTTTGAAAGCGCCCCCTCTGAGCAAGTGGGCTCCCCGGTCGGCGACGATCTTGGCGATGCGTATGGTTTGTTCCCGGGTTTCCACGGCACAGGGTCCGGCGCATACCACAAGATTGCCGTCGCCGAACTTGACGCCGCCTACATCGACCACACTGTTCTCCGGCTTGGTTTCGCGGCTGGCCAGCTTGTACGGTTTGGTTATCCGGATGACCTGCAGCACTCCCGGCAACCCTTCCAGGTGCATGCGGCCCTCGGTTCCTGTATTACCCGTGATGCCCACCACCAGGCGGTCATCGCCCCGGATGGTGTGAGGGGTATAGCCCAGTTCCCTGATGCGTTCGTTCAACCGCTCAAGATCTTTTTCCGTAGCATGGACGTCCATAATGACGATCATCTATTCTCTCCGTAATACTGTTTGTTTCACCTCTTCCACTGCCTTGACCAGATCCTCGATCATGTCCATGGTATAAGGATTATAGTTTTCCAGGTCATGAAACAGTTCTATGCTGTCATGACAGGTCTGTTCCACAACCAACTGAAGGTCGCGGTAACCTTCCGTATCAATCGGAGTGGAGGCGATACCGACCGCTTCAAGCACCCGTCCGACGAAGTGGGTGATCCCCTGGCTTCGGGCCGCCAGGCGGTCGTGCTCTTCCGGAGACATGGACAGGATCCGTAACCCCTGGTCCTGAAAGTAGCGCACCCAGCCGTCATACACTTCCGTTTGCCGGGACACCGGGTAAACCATCATGGGAAGCCCGTCGAACCCCTGCTGACTGGAGTCGGGACCAAAGAGGGGATGGGAAGCGATGGTCGTCGTTTCCGGGGGTAAATGCTCCTTCAGAACGGTGACGGGGTAGACCTTCACCGAGCAGACGTCGAAAAGCGTCATGCCGGGTCTCATCCTGGGTACCAGCTTGGCCACGACTTCTTTGAAGTGGCGAATGGGTACCGCCAGGAAGAGAGTCTGGGCCGTCAACACCTGATCCCAGCTCACCGCTCTGGCACCTACGGCTGCGGCCCGCTCGGTGATATCCTGGATATCATGGGCCAACACTTCGTAGCCTGGGGAAAGCAACCGGGCCAGGACCGGTCCGAAGCGGCCGAACCCGATGATGCCGACTGTTAATTTTCTTTTTTCGGTAGCCATTTCTTAATTCCCAGGAATAACGTGAGATTATTTTTCAAGTCTTGAATCCCATCGGCCAGCACTGTCAAGCCGTACAGGTCCCCGCATTTTTGGCTCCCAATCACGGCGATGGTATCCGGCAGTTCTCCATTGGCCAGACGTTGGGCCGCGTGCGCCGTATCATCTTCTTCAACCAGCGGGCGGGTCCAGAAGTGGTCGGCCAGATAACTGCGGCATTGGCGCAGGGCCTGGGGATGGGAGTGTACTTCCGTAATATCGCCCAGGGTCAGGCCGGGTTTACCCAGCAGGCACTGGTTCACATGGACATGGAACATTTCTACGATCTCGCACCGGTATTCGGCCAAGGCGTACATGCTCTCGATAACCACACCTCCCTGTGCATTCTCCATAGCCAGAATGCCATAGTTCACCTCCTCCTCATCAAGGGCCTTCAGGACTCGGGCGGATGAGATGAGATAGTCGATATCCGTCTGATTCAGGCCGTGCCGCTGGCAAAACTCCTCTGCGGCCTCTTCGCAGAAACTCCCCTCAGCGCCCTGGATCCCGACGCGGGTCACCGTGGGTTTGCTCATGCCGGCTCTCCGGCCGGCTCCACTGACCCGGCCTGGGGCAGGGCGGCGACCATGGTCTGTAAGTAACGGCCAGCCTCGGCGACCGGGTCCCGGGCATGCTTCAGGCGGGTCAGCAGCGCCGAGCCCACCACCACGCCGTCGGCCCGGGCACTGGCCCGGCGCACATCATCGGGGGAAGACATGCCAAATCCCACGACGAAGGGGATGTTCGTGCTGGCTCGTACCCTGTCCAAGTAGCGATCCAGGCTCTGCCGGGCGGGCGCCAATGAACCGGTTACGCCCAGGATGGACACGGCATAGAGCAGGTCTTGCCCCTGCTCTCCGAGTTCGTGAATGCGCTCGTTCGGCGTGTTGGGGGCCACCAGGTAGATGGTACTGATCCCTTTGGCCCGGGCCTGTTCGAAAAATGACGCCCCCTCATTCGGAGGTAAGTCCGGGATGATCAGCCCGTCCACACCGGCCTTCTGCGCCGCGGTCAGGAAGGTCTCCAGACCCATGTGTAGCAACGGGTTGATATAGCCCATGAGGACGATTGGGATACGGCTGGACTGCCTGCGCACCTGTTTCACGGTTTCCAAAATCCACGGGATGGTCACGCCGTTATCCAGGGCCACCTGGCTGGTTTCCTGGATGACGGGACCATCGGCCAAAGGGTCTGAGAACGGCATGCCGATCTCTACCATATGGGCGCCGGCGGCTTCGGCGGCCAACACCAGTGGAACGGTACTGCCCAAGTCGGGATAACCGGCAGTGATAAAGGGCACCAGTTTTTTCCCCGGTGTACGAAACAGCCGGCCGATTCGTCTCATGTTAGGGACCTTCCCAGGGCGTCGGCAACCGTTTTGACATCTTTATCTCCACGTCCTGACAAACAGAGCACCACTTTACCCCCAGGTAATTTAATCATTTTTTGCTGGAGTGCCGCCAGTGCATGGGCCGATTCCAGAGCCGGGATAATCCCTTCCTTTTCGGTCAACCACTGGAAGGCGGCCAAAGCTTGATCATCGGTGACGCAAAGGTAGGTGACTCTCCCGGTGTCTTTAAGGAGGCTGTGTTCCGGTCCCACCCCGGGATAGTCGAGGCCGGCGCTAATGGAGTGGGGCAACTTTACCTGGCCGTCGGCGGTCTGCAGGAGGTAGCTGGCTGAGCCGTGGAGTACTCCCCTTTCACCCTTGGTAAGGGTGGCGGCGTGGGCGCCGGAGTCCAAGCCTTGCCCGGCGGCTTCCACTCCCACCATGCGTACCGGGTCGTCCAGAAAGGGGTAGAACAGGCCGATGGCGTTGCTGCCGCCGCCCACACAGGCCAAGAGCAGGTCCGGCAGCCCGCCAACCTGGCTGGCGAATTGCTCCTTGGTCTCCCGGCCGATGACCGTCTGAAAATCCCGCACCAACCGGGGGTAGGGATGGGGACCCACCACCGATCCGATGAGATAGTGGGTGTGCTCCGAGGTGGCTACCCAGTCACGAATGGCCTCGTTGGTGGCATCCTTGAGCGTCTTGCTGCCGGAATGGACCGGTCGCACCTCGGCCCCCAGCAGCTCCATTCTGAAGACGTTGAGGGCTTGGCGGCGCATATCCTCTGCACCCATGTAGACTACGCAGGTCAGGCCGAACCGGGCCGCTACGGTGGCTGTGGCGACTCCATGCTGCCCGGCGCCGGTCTCGGCGATGATCCGGGATTTGCCCATGCGCAGGGCCAGGAGAATCTGTCCCAGAGCGTTGTTGATCTTGTGGGCCCCGGTATGGTTTAAATCCTCCCGTTTGAGGTAGAGGTCCAGGCCCAGTTCCGCGCTGATCCTGGTGGCGTGATACAGGGGGGTCGGCCGGCCGGCATAGTGCTTGGCCAGGCTGTCCAAATCCTTCCGGAAGGTTGGATCGGCCTGAGCCGCGCCATAGGCCTCCTCCAGTTCCTTGAGGGCCGGGAGCAATGTCTCGGGAACGTACTGCCCGCCGAATTCACCGAAGTGACCTTGGCTGTCCGGCTGGGCGTAGGCCAATGGCTGGGTTTTAGAAGATGGGGTCATGACTGGCTTGAGTTTGGGCGAGGGTTGAGAACAGGTGTTCCATTTTGACGGGGTCTTTGAGGCCAGGGGCCGTCTCCACACCGCTGTTAACGTCCACCGCCTGGGGATCGAAGGCGGCGATCCCTTCCAGGATATTTTCACCCTCAGCATATGGACGGAAATCTTTTATTGGTAAATGCATCAGGACGTGAGCCGCGAATATTATTGACAATAGTCCGGGAGTGACAAATATGATCAGGTCAGTCTTGCTGTTCATAACATTAATTCTCTTTATAATGAGTATTGCCCCCAACACAACAACTGTGAACATTATTGGAAATGACCAGGGATTATTCAGAACTCCAACTGAAAATATTGAAATCAGTATAACGGAGATAGTACTATATAAAACGTTCTCTTTATCTGTATTTAATTTTATGGATTTACTTTTTGGAAATATGA
>JADFNF010000078.1 GCA_022563485.1 Fidelibacterota bacterium
TATTATAGATGCATAGTCTCTTGGCAATACCGGAGAAAAAACTACTGCAAATTTATTTCCTTCTTTTTGATATGAAAACCTATAATAAGAATAACTATTGTTTCCTTCAATTTTAGGTGTTGATTCAACAGAACTTGTGTTTTGATATGGTTTTTTCTCGGAAGAACCACAATTAAGTGTGAGAATAATGACAACTAATAAAAAAAGAGGTTTTTTTAACATAAGAGATTATCCTTTCTTCAATCAGATCGGTTTCAGCCTAACGGGTTGGCGCTCAGCTGCTGGAGCGACCGTCAGCTACAATGCCTAGTTAGGCTGTTCTAAATCGCCTCTCTAAGCTCCTTAAACATCCACAGTTTAGGCTCATCTAGTATGGTATTTCCATTAGGAAAATAGTTAAGGAAGAAGATTGAGTCACAGCCTCGAAGAATCTTGCCGCAGTTCCCATAATCCAGTCGAGCCACTATGTCTGGATGCCTTGAGTTATTGATGGCGTCTCGGACCTTCGAGTGAATAATACAAACAATACGGGGTTTGAGTTCTCGAATGATAGAGACCAACCTCTCAACATGGTGATAGCGGGTTCTGATCCTTGTACTTTTGGTCTCTACAATGTCGTCGACGAGATCGGCTATGCCAAACTGAGCCTCTTTGTAGTTGATTTTGTTGGACCCGAACACGATTCCATCTGCAATAGACTTGTCCACGTCTCGAGTGATGAGACCACTCTTGTACAAGAGTAGGAAGAAGCGCGACTTCTTGCCGGAAAAATAGTGCCCGTTGGAGTTTGACTGTGAGGCTGGATTCAGAGCGACAAAAAGTACATCAAGATTGGGACGAACAAAGGGACGTAGGTTTACTTTTGTCATGGAAACGCCTCCTAGCAAGACAACCTAGAACAGCCCAACCTGTATTATACGGCCTAATTGCAGTATATCCACAACTTCGTCCGTTGAGCAGGGCGTACATGCATGGCCTGCCCCATTCCGAGTAAAGGTCTGGTTGCAAAGGTAAACCACAATGGACAAACAGCCAACAGATTTTCGTGGCGGCAACATGAAAAGAACCCACAACTTATAACTCGCAAATCGAAACTTCCGGCCGTTAAGGGGCGAACATTTCCTGCACGACGGCCAATACCCTCCGCATGGTTCTGTTGGGCAACCGGCCCAGACTGCGCACCAAGCGCTCGCGGTCAATTGTCCTGATCTGGTCCAGCACCACATGCCCGGAGCGGTTCCGGAAGCGGCAGGCGATGCGGAACGGGTAGGCATGTTGTCCTGAGGTCAGGGGCGCGACGATGAAGGTGCGCAGGTGGGTGTTCAGTTCATCGGGGGAAACGACCACGCAAGGACGCGCCTTACGGATTTCCCCGCCGCGCGCCGGACTCAGATCAACCAGGTAGACATCGCCGCGAGCAACCGGGATCGTCCCTACCACTCCCAATCCTCATCGTCGAAGCGCGTGGGCGTCACGGGATCGAGCAAGGCATCCTCACCGCGCACCGCTGCCCGGCGAGCTGCAGCGGCCCAGCCTGATCGTGGGTCTCGCACACTGGAGATGATGATGCTGTCGTCCTGAACCTGTAGCTCGATATCAGCTCCAAGCTTAGCTTGTTGAATCAACGGCTTGGGTAGTCGAATACCACGGGAGTTGCCAATCCGTACGAGTTTTGTTTTCATCCATACATCCTTTAAAAGTAATTACAATGTAATTACGTCGTCAGCTGATATCAAGCAAACCTTCTGCCGGGCCAACATCCGCTCAAAGTCGCGCCACCGTCATCCGCTCTGGACTCGCATAGGGCTGGGTGGTTAATTTGGCGAGATAGCCCCGGCGATATTAAGCATCACGCAACTACTAAGGAACCCGCCATGCCATCCTTCGATATTGTGAACCAGGTGGACCTCCAGGAAGTGGACAACGCCATCAACAACACCCGCAAGGATGTGGCCCGGCGCTATGACTTCCGGGGCTCCACCACCGAGATCACCCTGGACAAGCGCGAAAAGTCCATCCACCTGCTCACCGGCGACGACATGAAGATGGAAGCCCTGCGGGACATGCTGGTGGAGAACTTCGCCAAGCGGAAGGTGTCGGGGAAGAACCTGGACTTCGGGGTGGTCGATAGCACCGCCCACGGCAACGTGAAGCGCGACGTGGCTATCAGGGACGGCATCGACAAGGACCAGGCCCGGCAAATCGTGAAGATCATCAAGGACCTGAAGCTGAAAGTCCAGGCGGCTATCCAGGACAACCAGGTGCGGGTGACGGGGAAGAAGATCGATGACCTGCAGACCATCATGGGGGTCCTCAGGGAGGCCGACCTGGACGTGCCCCTGCAGTTCGTGAACATGAAGAGCTGACGGCGGCCGATGACCCCCACCCTTGACGCCCTCGACATAGGGGTCCTCGTCATCTTCCTGGGGGGCACGGTGGCCTATGGCCTGTGGTCCGGGCGGCATAGCACCACCACCGAAGCCTACTTCCTGGCCGGGCGCACCCTCCCCTGGTGGGCGGTGATGCTGTCGGTGGTGGCCACCGAGACCTCGGTGCTCACCTTCATCAGCGTGCCGGGGATCGCCTACCGGGGCAACTGGTTCTTCCTCCAGCTGGCCCTGGGCTATATCCTCGGGCGCATCGCCGTGAGTATACTCCTATTGCCCCTGTACTATGCCAAGGGGATCACCTCCATCTACCAGTACATCGGCCAGCGCTTTGGCCGCCAGGTGCAGCGCATCAGTTCGGCCATTTTCATGGTGACCCGCATCCTGGCCGACGGCGTGCGCTTTTTCGCCACCGCCCTGTTGATGGTGACCCTGTTGCCCTTAACCATCCCCCAGGCGGTGCTGCTCATTGGCGGGGTGACGCTGATCTACACCTTGGCCGGGGGCATCCGTGCGGTGGTCTGGATGGACGCGCTACAGTTTGGCCTGTACGTAGGCTGCGGCCTGATCTCCCTGTACATTATCCATGACCTTATCGAAGGGGGCCTCGCCGCCGGACTGGCCCAGCTGGGGGCGGCAGGTAAGCTGGCGATGATCAACCTGCGTCCGGGAGAGCTGTTCTCCCCCATGGCGGCCTACGCCTTCCCGGCGGCGGTGCTGGGGGGCGGGTTCCTCTCCTTCGCCTCCCACGGCACCGACCACATGATGGTCCAGCGGCTCCTCTCCACCCGCAGCCTCACCGCCGCCCGGATGGCCCTGGTGGGGAGTGGTCTGTTCGTGTTCGCCCAGTTCGCTCTATTCATGTTGGTGGGGGGCCTGCTGTGGGTCGTCTTTCAGGGCGAGGCCATCGGCGTAGACCAGGAGTACCCCCGTTTTATCGTCACCTACCTGCCGCCGGGCCTCCGGGGGGTGCTGCTGGCGGGGGTGCTGGCGGCGGCCATGTCCACCCTCAGCTCGTCCATCAACTCCCTGGCCTCCTCCACCGTCAACGACTGGCTGAAGTCCACCAGTGATTTGCGGCTCTCCCGGTTCGTGAGCCTCGGCTGGGGGCTGGTCCTGATGGTGGTGGCGGTCATGTTCCAGTCCCGGGAAAACCCGGTGGTGGAGTTGGGGTTGCAGATTGCCTCCTATACTTACGGCGGCCTGTTGGGGCTGTTCCTGTTGGGGCGCACGACCATCAAGTTCCATACCGCCGCCCTGGTGACCGGGCTGCTCGGGGCCGCCGGAGCCGTACTGGTGCTCAAGGGGCTGGGGGTGGCCTGGACCTGGTACATCCTCGTGGCTACAGCGGTGAACATGGGGCTGGCCATCGGCGTGAACTGGGGGCTGACCCGCCTGCGGCGGTAGTTCCGGGTTTCGAGTTTCGAGTTAAGAGCTAGCGTGAGGGATCGTATATAGGATGAAGAAAACCTTTTTATATCATGCAGAATGGCATGCCATTATCACGCTTTTGCTGGTGGCCTCGGCTTGGGGGCAGACCTGGCGCTACTCCCGGGTCTACCAGCCGGTGAACCCCACCCAGCAATTCACCACGACCATCACCGGGTTGGATGTGCTGGAGAACGACGATTTCGCACCCCTAAGGGGCAAGTCGGTCGCGGTGGTGACCAACCAGACCGGGCTGAATCGCAGGGGTAAATTTATCCTTGATCTGGTCGACCAGGCCGAGGGGGTGCGGCTCAAGGTGATCTTCAGCCCGGAGCACGGTCTTTTCGGCCAGGCCGCCGATGGGGCCACGGTGGGGGATGACCAGGGCACCCAGACCGAGATCAAGGTCTACAGCCTCTATGGGGCCACCCGCAAGCCCACTCCCGACCAGCTGGCCGGCATCGACCTGGTGCTCTTCGATATGCAGGATGTGGGCACCCGCCCCTATACCTACGCCAGCACCATGACCCTGGTGATGGACGCCTGCGCCCGGGACGGCGTGCCCCTGTGGGTTTTGGACCGGCCCAACCCGGTGCGAGGGGACATGATCGACGGGCCGATCCTGCGCCGCAAATATGCCTCCTTCGTGGGGATGCACCCCATCACGACCCGCCACGGGTTGACCTTGGGGGAGCTGGCCATCATGATCAATGAGGAGCGGTGGCTGACGGACAAGCGCCGGGCCGATCTGACCGTCGTCCCCCTGGTAGGGTGGCAGCGGACCATGTGGTGGGATGAGACCAGGCTCACCTGGACCCCGCCGTCGCCCAATATCCCAACCCCCGAAACCGCCCTGGCCTACGTGGGCATGGTCCTTTTTGAGGGGACCAACGTATCGGAAGGCCGGGGGACCCATGAGCCGTTCCTGGTGGTGGGGGCGCCGTGGATCGCGGGCCAGGCGCTGGCCGATCAGCTCAACCGCTGGGACCTGCCCGGTGTGGCCTTTGAAGGGATCACTTTTACACCCAAGTCCATCAAAGGGATGGCCGAGGACCCCAAGTATCAGGATCAGGATTGCGGCGGCGTGCGCCTGAAGATCATCGACCGGGAAATCTATCAACCCCTGCATACGGCCGCGGTGATGATCCACGTCATTCGGGAAACCTACCCGCGCCATTTTGAATGGCTGGGCACCATTGACCGCCTGTGGGGTTCACCAGCCTTCCGCCGCTACATCGACAACGGCCGCAACATCAAAGGACACCCTTCCACCTATGGCAAGGACATTGAGCGCTTCTATGCCCGGCGGCAGAAGTACCTGATTTACCAGAATTGAACGGGGGCACTCAGAACCGACCGGCAGGGACCCAAGTTTATTCACTGCATCGGAAGGATCGTTTTTGCACCTAGCAGTTAAATGCGAGTATGATCGGGCCGCCATCTAGGCCGCCGAACCTAGCTATGCATGCGATCCAACTCCCTAGCTTGCGCAGCATATCAACAGAATATGAACAGGTTATCCACAGGTTGGCTGGTGAAGTTGTACCTGCACTATATGATGTATACACGGGTATTACGACCACCATAAATAGGGTCGTCCAATGGAAACCGGGCTTTAAAGTTGTGCTTGAAGTCACATTTATAACCATCTGTTTCTACTAATAATATGAGTTGACATTGGCCTTGAGAGTGTTTATATTAGACTGTCACATTTTATGCGTGAGGGGGGACTATTAAATATATAGGAGCCCTGTTACTGGCAGGGATTGTATTCACAATTGTGTTGGAAGGCACCTACAGCCGACAGGAGCTCGTCGAGGTGTCCATCCGACTCATCCCTACACCCTTCGCCCAGCCCGCTTCGGTAGGGTCCATCTTGGAAACCTACAACGGCGTTCATTCCGCCCGGCTCTCTAAGGATGACAACCGGCTTGAAGTGACCTATGACAAAGCGCGTCTCTCTATGGATGACCTTCGCCACCTAATATCCTCACTGGGATACCGGACGTTACCGGTGGAGGCGGTCAAGAGCGCCATGTAGCTGGCCGGCGCTGAATCTACACCACCTTGATGCTATGCGCTCGGGCTAAAGGCTCGAGCGTTTTTATATTGTGGCTTTGGTCATCGTCCTGGTCCAGCGACACTCACCCCGGTCACTTCGTGACGCTCTATCTTCCGCAATCAGAAAGGGGTAGTAGGGGGACGAGATCGACACTCCCCCACGAGGGAGTTCGCGATGACCGTTAAAGCAAAAGGCTTTCCTCATGGAAAGCCACCTGTGCCCGGGGCGAGACTCGAACTCGCACATCCATAAGGACACTAGGCTCTGAACCTAGCGCGTCTACCAATTCCGCCACCCGGGCCGGGCGGTCTTCCGGGGTCAATGACCGACCCTGCCTGCCCGAGCTTACGGGTAGATACTTTCCACAGTCAAGGGGATTAAACTTGAAGAGCCTTCACCTCACCGTCTAACTTTATCCACCTTGGAGGAACCGTGGGAAGAAAGATTATCGCCACCAATCGTAAAGCCCGCCACGAATACCATATCCTGGATACGTACGAGGCCGGTCTGGTGTTGGTGGGCACCGAGGTGAAGGCCCTCCGGGAAGGCAGAGTCACCCTGGGTGACGGGTACGCCCGGTTCAACGATGAGGGGCTCTACCTGGTGAGTGTACATGTGGGCACCTATTCCCACACCGGCCACGGGGGCCATGAGACCCTCAGGGACCGAAAATTGCTGCTCAACCGGCGCGAGTTGGCCAAGCTGCGCAAAGCGTCGGTGATCAAGGGGCAGACCCTCATTCCTTTGTCGGTCTATTTCAAGAATGGTTGGGCCAAGGTCGAGCTGGCCGTATGCCGGGGGAAACAGCAACATGATAAGCGCCGGACCATTGCCGAGCGGGAGAATAAGCGGCAGCTGGATCGAGTTAAAAAACAGATGCTTCGGGCGTAACAGACCGGGATGAATTTCCCTTCCGTCAATGAACAGATGGACCTGCTCCGCCGGGGGGTCGAGCAGATCGTACCCGAGGAGGAACTTGCCGAAAAGTTGGAGCGGTCAAGGAAGAACGCCCAGCCCCTCAAGGTGAAACTGGGTTGCGATCCCAGCCGCCCCGATCTCCATCTGGGCCACGCCGTGGTGCTGCGCAAGTTGCGCCAGTTCCAGGACCTGGGCCATGACGCCGTCCTGGTGGTGGGGGACTTCACCGCCATGATCGGCGACCCCACTGGCCGGAACAAGACGCGCCCTTCCCTGACCCTCGAGCAGACCCGGCAGAACGGCCAGAGTTACTATGACCAGGCCACCCTGGTGCTGAGCGGGGAGCGCCTGGAGATCACCTACAACTCCGAGTGGCTAAGTCCCATCAATTTTGCCGACCTCATTCGGCTGGCCTCCCATATCACCGTCGCCCGGATGATGGAACGAGACGATTTCACCAAACGGTTCCAGGCGGGGACCCCCATCTCCCTTCATGAGCTGCTCTATCCCCTGGCCCAGGCCTACGACTCGGTCCATCTGAAAGCCGACGTGGAACTGGGGGGTACGGATCAGACCTTCAACCTCCTGATGGCCCGGGACATTCAGCGGGCCTACGGCCAGCCGCCCCAGGTGATTCTGACCACCCCCCTGCTGGAGGGCACCGATGGGGTGGAGAAGATGTCCAAGTCCCAGGACAATTTTATCGCCCTCACCGATGCCCCGGACCAGATGTACGGGAAAATCCTCTCCATTCCCGATGCGCTCATCATACCCTATTTTAAGCACTGCACCCCTATGGATGGGGAGCAGCTGGCGGACATCGAGGCCCAATTGGCCCGGCCGGAGGTGAATCCCCGAGACCATAAACGGCGCCTGGCCCGGGAGATCATCATGGTCTATTATAATCGCGAGGCTGCCGAGACGGCGGAAAAGGCTTTTGACCGGTTGTTTATCCACAAGGAGTTGCCCGAGGGAATCCCCGAATACAGCCTGAAAGCCAAGGAGGCCTTTCTGGTGGAAGTTCTCCGGGAGGCCGGGCTGGTGACCTCCAACACCGAGGGACGGCGGCTGGTGGCCCAGGGGGCCGTCCGCATTAACGGCGAGATCGCCAGCGATCCCAACTTCATTGTCGAGCGGTCCAAGGGCTACACCGTGAAGGTGGGCAAACGACGCTTCCTCAGGATTGTCTAGATGTCGTTGACCTGCCCACCCCCAGCGGGGTGATTGGCCTCATCTAAAAGTATGGGCCGGCAGGATTCGGTTCACATTTATAACCGCCGGGGGGCCTGCATTTCGATTGCGGCAACCGGCCTCCTGTACCGCCACTTCTCAAAGGGCGGCGAACCAGCTTAGCACAAAGGAACGGCAACATGCTTAAACCATTCGGCAACCGTTGGAGCGCATTGACGATCATCCTGCTTCTCACTATCAGCTGCGGGGGTTCCGGGGGGGAAGCCATCCCGAAATCCATTATTCTCATTATTGCCGACGGCATGGGGATCGGGCAGCACACCATGTCCTACTACTACAACGACCGCTACGCCCCGGCCGCCTTTGACCACGTGGGGCTTATGGCCACCCATCCGGCAGACAGGACTAAAGTGACCGATTCGGCGGCGGGGGGCACCGCCATCGCTACCGGCGTGAAAACCAATCGAACCGTTGTTGGATTGGACGAAAACAACCAGCCCGTAAAGTCCGTTCTTGAATTTGCCATGAGTCAAGGTATGGCCACGGGCTTGATAACCACTACGGCTATCACGGATGCCACCCCCGCCGCATTTGCAGCCCATGTGCCGTCGCGGTATGACCCCAACGAAATCGCCCGCCAGCTCGCCGGCGCCGGAATTACCGTGCTGTTTGGCGGCGGACGGCAGTATTTCCTTTCCCAGGATGACGGCGGTGAGCAGGAGGTCAATCTGCTGGTGACCATGGTGGCCCGGGATGTCCAGATCATCAACAACCTGGATGATCCCATCGATGCGGGTCTCCCGGTGGTCGGGTTATTTGCCATGGGGGATATGCCGGACGCGCCCCAGCGCACGCCGTCCCTCACGGAGATGGCGCTCAAAGCGGTGGATATCCTGGATGACGACCCCGATGGATTCTTTCTCATGGTGGAAGAGGAGGGGACGGATGAACGGAGCCATGCCAATGAATTTGATGCCACCGTGGCCGCCCTGGCTTCCCTGAACGACCTGATCGATGCCATGCTGGCCTACCAGAAAGACCATCCCTCCGTTCTGGTCATGCTGGTGGCCGACCACGAAACCGGGGGGTGGATGATAAGAGAAAAGGAAGACGGATTAAGGGACCCTTATTGGGGCACCCGGGGGCATACCGGCAACCTGGTACCCATCTTCGCCACCGGGCCGGGGGGCGCAGTTTTCGACGGGGTGGTGGACAACACCTTTATCGGGCAGACCTTGATCGACTACGTGACCGCACAATAATCAGTCTGATGCCCCCTTTCACTCCGGGGTTGGACATCCGCCAACTGGTGAAGCAGTTTGACGGCGGGCATTTTCCGCCCTTGCTTGGCC
>JADFNF010000079.1 GCA_022563485.1 Fidelibacterota bacterium
GTTGGGAGGCGCCGGTGGTTTTGGACCAGGAGCTACCGCCGTCGGTGGATAGCCACATGCCGCCGGAGACCCCACCCGCCAGCAGCCGCGTGGGATTCGCTGCGTCGATGGCCAGGGCCCGGGTGCGGCCCCCGATATTGTTGGGGCCCCGTTCGGTCCAGGTGACGGCGGCCGTTCCTCCGGGGATGGCTTTACCCAGGGCCCGGTTCCGCTGGTTCAGGCGCTGGGCGAAGGCAATTTCCTGGGCCCGGATGTTGGGCGGTATCCGGCCCAGGGCCGGGTCCTGGAGTCTGAGCCGGTCATATTCATAGCGGGCCAGCAGGTCTTCCCCCCGGCCCTGGGGTGAGGACGAGGCCTTCACGTAGGGCGGGGCCGGAGTCTCGGACCGAACGCTGAGCAACGGCTTCAAGTAAAGGAGGCCGCCCCCGAAGGCCAGCACTGCTGCCGCTGAGATAGCGTAGACCTTGATCCGCATCAATGGTTCCCTTCGATGGCGTGAAACGGGTACATCCTCAAGCTGAGGATGGGTCCCCTTTCAGGGGTGTTGGCCATACTGGCCTGGGACTGAAATTAAGCCTGAATGACCGTTCCTGTTGTGATGCCCATCGCATGGCGGGTGGGCGTGGCGGCTGTTTCGGCTGGAAAGCCCCCTGTCCCCGCCCCTGCTCCTGGTGACTGCCAACTGCCAATGCTACTGCTGCTTTCCTCTACGGCCCTCCACCATTGCGCCTGATACGTTATTTGCGCGGTGTGCGCGAACCAGCTCCGCCGCGATCGGCACCATGTGGGCCTTCCGGGGCCGGGGGGCCTTTTAGGGACCGGCAGGACCTGAACCACCGGCAGTTGTCAAGGTGGCCCCCTTGATAGTATTTGCATCCCTGCCGCGCGGGGTATTAGTTTGGACCGCCCATAGGGTTGACACGGGCACCCCCCAGCTTGATTGTCTTGAGTATGATCGTTGCCATCAAGTCTAAATCAGTGAGCGCCATGAACATCAGCACCCATCCCAAACGTCCCTCCAGCATCGGGAAGCTCTTAGGTACCAGCCTAATTCTGATCCTGACAAGCCTGGTCAGCGCCCAGACCCAGACTGTAACGGGCGAGGGGCTGGGCATGACCCACGACGCCGCCCTGTCGGCTGCCAAACGGGATGCCGTGGAGCAGGGGGTGGGCGTAGTTGTGGCCAGTGAAACCCTGGTGAAGAACTTCCAGGTGGTGGACGATCGGATTTTGAGTAAGGCCAACGGCTTCATCAAAATATACCGGGAGATTACTTCCAGCCAAGGTCCGGACGGGCTGTGGACCGTGAGGATCACTGCGGAGGTAACCGATATCCTGGACGAAGTGGTCAAGGACCAACTGGCCCTCGATCTGCTCCTGTCCTGGGTGCGCCATCCCCGGTTCATGATCATGATCGATGAAACGAACATTGATGATGCCGCTTCCACCGTGGCGGCCACCGAGATCGGCCGGCTCCTGGGCCAGAAGGGCTTTGATCTCGTCAGTCCCAGCCAGTCCGAGGCTCTGCGCCAGCGCAACGTGGATCTGGCTGCCGTCCAGGGGGATGAAACCAGGGCCGCCGCTATGGCCGCC
The DNA here is from genome assembly GCA_022563485.1 of Fidelibacterota bacterium. Classification (GTDB taxonomy): domain Bacteria; phylum Fidelibacterota; class Marinisomatia; order SCGC-AAA003-L08; family TS1B11; genus JADFNF01. The sequence goes on from JADFNF010000079.1 coordinate 1,594, forward strand.
GAGTTTGGAGCCGAGTACCTCATCCTGGGTACGGCTACAGCCAGAACCATTCCCGTGCCTATTGCCGGCGCCAGCCGGCTGTCGGGGCAGGCCAACATCACCGCCAAGGTGATCCGGGCCGACAATGCCCAGATACTGGCCCAGGAAACCTTCCACGGCAAGAGCACCCATATTGATGCCCATACCGCCGGGGTCGCGGCGTTGAAAAAAGCAGCCGCCAAACTCAGTGATTACCTCCTAGCCGAGACGGTCAAGCGCTGGAGCCTGGAACAGTCCAATGCCCGCCTGCTCACCCTGAAGATATCCGGTTTGACCTATCAGAGTCGCAAGCGGGTCACCGATTTCCTGAAAGGCGAAGTGGAGGGTGTGCAGTCGGTGGACCAGCGGAGTTTTGCCGGCGGGATGGTCACCCTGGCCGTACAGTTTGGCGGCAGCAATGAGGACCTGGGCTTTCAATTGGACGGTAAGGATTTGGGCAGTTTTGTTCTCCAGATCGTCGGTGAGACGCCTAACGGCTTTGAATTGACCGCTCAGGCGAAATAGCTTGGTTACCATCCCTATTCGGTTTGGCAATTCTCTTGTAGTTTTAGCCATCCGACCCTACCTTGTGACTTGGCAATCCCGCTAACAGGATCAATCGTTAACCACTCTCCATAGGAGTTTGTACGATGGGTGTCAAACCATTTCTCCCACTTCCCTTCATACTACTTTTCAGCGTAACGGGGTGCGCACCAAAAGCTGTCTCCCAGTCTGACCTTGATACGCCGGAATTCCATTACCGGCTCGGTGTCCGCAACCTGGATAGCGGCGACTATGCCACGGCTCTGAAGGCCTTCCAGCGGTCGGTGGACCTGGACAAGAAGTTTGCCCGCGGCTGGGGGGGCTTGGGTCTCACGCAGGCCCATATGGGTAATTTTAAGCAGGGGAAAAGTGCGGTCGATAAGGGGGTTGATCTGGCGTCGAAGGATCCGGAGGTAAGGGTCTTTCGCGGCCGGTTTTGGATAGCCAACCGGGGTGATAAGGACTGGCTGGAAAGGGCCGAAAAGGACTTTGAACGTGCCTTGAAACTTGATCCGGCCCATGAGGGCGCCGAGTATTATCTGGGAGAGGCCTACTTCTACGGCCTGGAATTTCAGCGGGCGGAGGCCCAGTTTGCCCGGGTCGTCGATATGAAGGGTGCGCTGGCCGGCAAGGCCGATGATAAGTGGGCCGTCACCCAGAAGATTGTCCGGGCCCGGCCGGGCACCGCTGCGAGTAAGAAAATTGCCATCAAATCGGAAATCACCCGTGCCGATCTGGCCGTTCTCTTTGCAGAGGAACTTAAATTGGCTGAAATCTTTGAACGCATGGCATCCCCTACCGGGCCAGCGACCTTCCAACCACCCAGCGCCGTAGCCGCCGTGGGGCAGCCGGTCACGCCGAAAGATGTGCTGGGCAATTGGGCCGAGCCGTGGATCGTGGAAATGGTGCAACTGGGCGTATTTGAAGTTGACCCCAGTGGCAACTTTCAACCTGTCGAGCCCGTTACGCGGGTGGGTTATGCCATGGCGGTACAACGGATTCTATCAACGGCGACCCATGATCCCTCACTCGATACCCGCTACTTCGGGGAGAGTCCATCGCGTTTTTCCGATGTTCCCAGCAGCCACTTCGCCTACAGCGCCATGGCGCTCACCTCCGAGCGGGGCATCATGCGGGCCGATATGATGACCGGCCGTTTTAACCCCGCGGGACATGTTAGCGGCGCCGATGCCCTGCTCATTATTCGGGAGCTTCAGAATTCCTTGCGACTGACTTTCTAGGGCGCTGGACATGTCCGCGCGGCTGGCTAATAGATGCAGTTTTGGATTCCTGGGGCAACCGTCAACTTTAGGGAGGTGACACATGGGGCGCGCTAAACGAACCCTGACGATCTCAGTATTACTTATTACGGTCTCTGTCGTCCTGGCTCAATGGCCGGCAGCTCCGGGTGCCGTGGCCGAACAGAACGAGTTCGGGCAGGTGGACTACTCTCAACGGACGGTCACTGCCACCGGCATCGGCGCTGTGCCCACCAATGCGCCTAATGTGGGGGCTGCGCGGGCCAACGCCATTCGGGCCGCCAAACTGGATGCTCTTCGCAATCTGGTTGAAGCCGTGAAAAGTATCCGGATATCATCGGAGACGACCGTCAGCAACAATATGGTGACCAGTGATATCGTCCGGACCGAGGTGGAGGCCATGGTGCGTGGTGCCCGGCAGGTGGGTGAGACGAAATATCTGAGCGATTCGTCCGTGGAAGTGACCATGACCGTGCCCATGACCGGCATCATGGACGCGGTTCTGCCTAGCGCCGCTACGGCTGTGCCCCCTGGGGGCGCGATGCCTCCCGGCTTCGAAACGCCGACCGCAACCGCTGCGCCATCAGTGAGTCTTACCTCGCCGGGCCAACCCATCACCGGCCTAATCATCGACGCCCGGGGACTGGAACTCAAGCCTTCCATGTCACCGCGCATCCTCGCTCAGGACGGGTCTATCCTCTATGGCCCCGGGAATTATCCCCGTGAATTTGCCGTGGCCCAGGGGGTCGTAGGCTATCACAAGGACCTCGATGGGGCCCACAAAGATGCCAGAGTAGCCGGCAATCCCGTCATTGTCCGGGGTGTTGGCAAGTCCGGCACTCTGGGTACCGACGTGATTATTGCCGGAAATGATGCTCAACGGGTTTCGGCCTTGGACGGCTTCGACGAGGCGATCGGCAGTTGCCGGGTTATGTTCATTCTTGACTGATCTGCGCCCCATCGGGCAACCCATATCACTGATCGTTTCCATCCTCATGCTTGTCCACGGGCTCGGGGGCCAGGACAAACCGCTCTTTGGGCGGGTCACTTTTCCCCTGGGTACGGTTCAGGTCCAGGTCACAGCCAATCCGGACTGGGTGAAAGTCACCCTCAACCAGGAGGTTTTCGTAGGGGACAAGATCAAAACCCTGCAAAAGTCCCGGTGTGAAATCACACTGAATGGAGGCGGACGGGTTCGCATTGGCGAAATGAGCGAGCTGGCCCTTACCCAGGCTTCGGTAACGCCCATGAAGAAGGATTTTGCCGCGACGGTCACCAAGGGGCAGGTTTGGGTGGCTGCCAAAGCCGCCTTCGGGGAGACCAAGCATGTGGCCATCCGGATGCCCACCGCCGTGGCGGCCATCCGGGGGACCAAGTATCGAGCCGTGGCCGGCGCAGACGAGAGCTCCGTCCTGGTCTATGAGGGCCAGGTGGATGTGAATGCGGCCGCCCAGGTTCCGGAAGGTCAGGAGGGCGGGTCTCAGGAGGGCGAGCCGGGTCAGTTCAGGATCGGTCCTCCCGAAGAAGTGGCGCCGCCGGAGCAGGTGCCGGGGCCTTACGAGGTATCCCTGGAAGATTGGATCACTCTGGTGGAGGGCATGCAGATCAATGTCCGCGCGGACGGGAGATACAGCCTATTTGAATTTGACCAGGCCGCAGACGACCAGCTGGATTTTGTCCGCTGGAACCGGGAGCGGGACGCTCAACAGGGAGAGTAGCATCGGGAGGCCGGGGAAAAGGTGCGTTTGATGCCCAAATTGCCGGATAGGGTGAAACAGGCTCTTATCGGGTCTGGGCTGGGACTGTTCTCAGCCCTTTTCATTTGGACCATCACCGTTTCCGAATGGTCCTTTCTGAAAAGGGTCGTGGACGGCTACGAGTTCCGCTCCTATGACGCTCGCTTCAGGGCCAGGACCGCCGACTTTCAGGAGGAGTCCATCGATACGGTCCTTATCATCGATATTGACCAGCAGAGCATCAATGAGCTGGGCAACTATTTCCGATGGTTCCACGATCAGCATGGTGAACTGATCGACTATATCCGTTCCGGCCAGCCTAAGGCCATTTTGTTCGATATATTGTTTGACCCTGAGCCGGACCTCGCCCATGACACAGCCTTTGTGAGGGCCACCTACCGGGCGGGGAATGTCTACCACGCCATTGCCCTGTCGCTCGCCGACAGCCTCAATTTCCAGTATCCCATGACTGAAGCGCCCCAGGGCGTGCACCGGCACGTGGTGGGCCGGGGAGAGAGTTTGGAGCAGATGGCGCAGACATATTTTGGCGATCCGGCGGCGGCTAATTTCCTGAGGGATTTGAACGCGGACCTTTTGCCAGGTGGCAGCCAGCCGGTTCCGGGCCAGGTGCTGCGCATTCCCATGGGGCTGGACGCCGTTGCGAAGACGTTGGAGGTGCCGTCCGATATGGCCGCCCGCCTTCCATCAGGGGAGCGATTTGACAACACCTTCATCGGCCTGCTCAACGCGAGCAGGGGGATCGGCAGCGCCAACTTTCCCCAGGACTCGGATGGCGTCATCCGGCGGTCGCCCACAGCGGTCTATTTCTCCAGCGCTGGAGAGGTCTATCCCAGCCTGACCATGGCCGCCGCCATGGACATCCTGGACGTACCCAGGGACGGCCTGACTTACGACCTGGGGCGCCGACGGCTCCGGATGACCAACCGTGCCGGCGAGGTCGTGCGGAATATCCCTATCGATGATCAGGGGCGGCTGTGGGTGAACTACTATGGCACCTTTCGCACCTTTCGCTATATTCCCTACGCCTGGGTGACGCCGGATATGCTACCGGCGGCCTACTTTGAAGATAAAATTGTGCTGGTAGGATCGACGCTGCCGGGTCTCATGGACCTGCGCAGCACGCCGGTGCAGGAGTCTTTCCCCGGCGTGGAGATCCACGCCAATGTGATCTGGAGCCTCCTCCAAGACGAGTTTGTCCGCCCCATATCCAGGGGCACCATGCTCTGGATCGTGATGGCTCTGGGGCTGGTGCTCGGCGGCCTTTTCATCGGGTTGAAGGCCTGGGTTTCGCTGCTGGTTGCCCTGGCCGCCGCCATAGGTTGGACGGTTTTTGCCTATGCCCGTTTCCTGGGCCATCTGGAAGTATTTGAAGTGGTCAGGCCTCTGTTCAGCATGGGCGGGACCTTCATCAGCGTCAATTTGTACCAGTACCTGGTCCTAGAGAAGGACAAGCGTTTTCTCAGGAAGACCTTCAGCACCTACATTTCTCCAGAACTCATCGACGACATGGTGGCCGCCAAATGTGAGCCTCAGTTGGGTGGGGAATCGGGCCTCTGGACCGCCTACTTCACCGATATACAGTCCTTCTCCTCCTTTTCCGAAATCCTTTCAGCCACCCGGTTGGTGGAACTGCTCAATGAGTACTTGACCGGGATGACCGATATTCTGCTCGATAATGGCGGCACGCTGGACAAGTATGAGGGTGATGCCATTGTGGCCTTTTTCGGTGCGCCCCTGTACACCGAAGACCACGCCACCCGGGCCCTGAACACCGCCCTTGGTATGCAGCTGAAATTGGCTGATCTCAGGGCGAAGTGGCAGTCCGAAGGGGATAAGTGGCCCGAGCAGGTGCATCAGATGCGGATGCGCATCGGCATCAACTCCGGGGAGTTTGTGACGGGTAACATGGGGTCCAGGACCCGGATGAACTACACGATGATGGGCGATGTGGTCAATACGGCCGCTCGGCTGGAGGCCTCGGCCAAGCAGTATGGAATCTACATCCAATGCACGATTGAGGCTCTGCAGCTGGCGGGACCCGAGGCCTTCGAATGGCGGGAAATCGATAAGGTGCGGGTCGTGGGTAAGTCGAAAGCGGTGGAGACGGTGGAGATCATGGGTTATGGGGGTGAGCTGCCCGCCGAACAGGACGAAATGCGCGCTATCTTTCAGGCCGGGCTGCGGCTGTACCGGCAGCAGTCATGGGATGAGGCCAAGGGAAAATTTAAAGCCAGTCAACAACTCGAGGCGGTCTTTCCGAATCGGCCTACCACCCCCAGCCGGGTCTATACCGAGCGCTGCGACTTTTTCCAGGCCAATCCGCCCGGCAAGGATTGGGACGGCAGCTGGACCCTCACCGCCAAATAGGCCCATTGGCGCCCAACCATGTCCGGCAGCGCCTCCAACTATGTTAGCTGCGTCACATCTTGACCCTCCGGGGGCTTCGCGGCCTAGTAAAGCTTGTAACCATCGGCCTGCATAAGTAGATTTCCCGACAGTAGATATTGCTAAATCCCACTCCTCGTTTTCTGTCATTCAAGGGGTTGATTATGTGTCAGTCCATATATGCGTGGTCGCGATGCGGCCGGATATTGTCTGTCTTGCTTTTACTCGTGCCATTGCTGTTCCCGGCACCTACCCAGGCCCAGGGGAAGGAATCGGTCGCCGTGATGGACATGGAGGGCCGGGGCATATCAAAAATTGAGGCCCAGACCCTCACGGACCGCATGCGCTCCGAACTGGTGCGGACCGGTGCGGTGACGGTGGTGGAGCGGGGCCAGATGCAGACCATCCTGGCCGAGCAGGATTTCCAGCTCGCCGGTTGTACCTCCGACGAATGTGCGGTGGAGATCGGGCAGCTCCTGGGGGTCACCATGATGATCACCGGTTCCGTGGGTAAAATCGGTTCCACCTACACCCTGGATCTGCGCACCATCGACATTGAAACCGGCGCCATCGCCAGCACCATGACCCGCAACTACCGGGGCGAGATCGACGGCCTCCTGACCGAGATCGAGCATATCTCCTGGGAGCTGGTGGGGCTGGTCCATCCCGACGACCTTTTAAGTCAGCTGGGGGAGACCCCCAGTGGTCTCACGCTGGACGATGTGGGCCGGCGCGGACCCCAAGCGCAGGTAAGCCCCAAAAAGGGTGGGCGGGGACTCCTCTGGCTGGTGGTCCTGGCGGCCGCGGGAGGCGGAGGCTACTATGCTTACACCCTGACCCTGGAAGATGGCGGAGGGCCGGAACCCATTGGCAGCCCGCCGGGCTTTCCGACGCCATAACAGGGGTTGAGCCGGGCGATTGCCGGTCAAAATTGATTAGCTGAAGGAGTTCTCATGAAACGGTCACTTACCATTAACATTTTGTCCGTTCTGACGCTGGCCCTGATCGGTCTGCCCGGCCCGGGCTGGGGGCAGGTGCCCCAGACCATGAGCTACCAGGGGGTGCTGAAGGACAACAGCGTCCTGGTGAATGTTTCCACTGATATGACCTTCAAACTCTGGAGCGCTGTCACTGGTGGAACACTATTATGGACTGAATTTCATCTGAATGCGACGACCAATCCCGTTTCGGTCACTGACGGGCTCTTTGATGTCATTCTGGGCCAGAGGACCGCTCTGCGAAGAGGAGTTGGTCGAAGCACTCGACATCGACTTCGAACCCGCCAGGGGCGAGGTCACTACCGTCTCCTTGGTCACCTGCGAGGAGATTCGGACTATCGGCGATTAGTCGCCCACCAGATACATAAGGAGAACCCAATGACAATCGATGATTGGCAACGATTCGCCGAGGATCTGCAGTCGCACGCAAGCGTGGCCGCCGAATTTCATCCCGACCCGGATCCCGACGGTCTGCACGTGCTGCAGATCAACGAGGCAGATTTCTTCTTCAACGCCGACGTCAGTGGCTACGACGGCTGGGGCCGCCGCGTGAGCGGACCGGTCAAACCCGAACGTAACTGAACCCTGCCTCTCCTACCCACACCGTTCTTCATGCGCAAGCACCTGGCCATCAAACGAATCCGGGCGAATTGCGCGCTTTCTGGAACCGCGACGCGCTTCGATGAAGACGCGTCGCTCAACAATCACGGAGGTGATTCATGACGACTATTCAGGCAACTGTAAACCCT
>JADFNF010000080.1 GCA_022563485.1 Fidelibacterota bacterium
GGCATCCCGGCTCGTCACCACCAGGTTGGCACCCGCCCCCGCCAGGGCCCGGGCCATGCCTTGACCCAGTCCCCGGCTCGCCCCGGTCACGATGGCCACCTTGCCGGAAAGATCGAACAAATCGCTCATCTCAGTGCCTCACCTTTCACGGTTCCAGGATTATTTTGAGCAGATCTTCCTCACCCTTGAGTAGCCGGTCGAAGGCTTGGGGACCCTGCTCCAACGGCAGCACTGTGCTGATAAGGGGCTCGATCACCAACCGCCCGGCAGCCAGGTGGTCAACGGCCTCACGGTGCTCCCCCGCGCTGGCGTAGGAACCGGTGAGGGTCAATTCCCTGGAGATAAATTCCTGCATGTCCAGTTCCACCATGCGGTCCAGCAGACCTACGGCGATGACCTGCCCCCCCGTTATGGTCACCCCGGCGGCTGCCTGAAGGGTCTGGGGGCGCCCCACCGCCTCGAAGACAGCATCGGCCCCCCGTCCGCCGGTGGCTTCAAGGACCACCGCCTTCAAATCTTCCTGGGCGGGATTGACAACCCGATCCGCCCCCAGCTGGCGGGCCACCCCTAGCCGGTAGTCATTGATATCGGAGACGATGATCTTGGCGACCCCCTTGAGGCGGACGGCCTGGAGGATAAAGAGGCCAATGGGGCCCGCGCCAATGACCACAACCGTGTCGTGGCCCGCCGGGAACCATCGATGGGCGGCGTGGAGACCGACGGCGGCTGGCTCGGCGAGGCTCGCCTGAGCGTAGGACATCTCATCGGGGATTTTCGTGACAATCCACCACGGCACCGCCACGAGTTCGGCGTAGGCCCCGTGCCTCTTAAAACCTGGGACCGAAACACCCAGCACCTGCCGCTGTTCGCACCGGTTAGACTGGCCGGACCCGCACGGCTCGCACCGGTTGCAATTGACAGTGGAATCGAAACAGACCCGGTCGCCCGGCTGAAAGGCCGCCACCCCGGACCCCAGCGCTTCAATGACCCCGGCCGCCTCGTGGCCCATAATAATGGGGGGCATGCGCCGGCCGGTCTGCCCCGTGTAGCCCTGGACGTCCGATCCACAGATGCCGCAGGCCTTCACCCGGATGAGGACATCGTCAGCCCCCAGGGTCGGATCGGGGCAATCGGTATATTCAAGCTGATAGGGTTGGGTATGGACCAGAGCCTTCATCTGTCCCTATCACCAAGTCGTCACTATAGGATGTAGGGCAACTGGAATACTACGAAATAACCAAACACCAGAAATGCCACGATCAAACCCGCCAGGAAAATCCAATGGGGCCGGAGGATTGTCTTGGCTTCTTCCGATAGTAGCTTTGGCATCACGATGTATAGCCCAACGGCCACCCAAACGGCCTGCAAGGGTGTCAGTAGTAAGCCATCAAGCACGGCTCCCATTTTAACGAGATATACCGGCCTTAATCCCAAGGTGAAGGCAATAATCATGTTGGTAAACAGGAAAAAGATCAGAAAAACCCGAAACTGCACTTTCCAGGCAAATCTCCGTGTGATTTGAGGAACGCAAATTCGAAAGGCGTCCGACAGCAATCGCGGCCATCCGGCCAATTGGCCAATCAGTGTCGCAACCAGAGCAGCGGCTGCCGATATCATGAACATCCCGCCCCCCAAAGCGCCCCACTGCGCAGTGAAAATCGTGGCCAGCGAGAGGGCCACATCTTCTCCTGTAGGGGCGAGTTGGTTGGGCCGCAGGACATAGGCTCCGGTCAGGAAAAAACTGGACGTGACCACCACGCCAATTACCATGGCGAGGGTGGCATCGGTGTAGACCACCCGATACCAGCCCTTGATTTTTTGGGCGCTGGCGGCGCTGAGTTGTTTGAGCATGGCGAGATCGGCTGGACGGCCGTAGCCGCGCCCCTGAGCGGCGCCGTAGTTGGCCCCCAGGACCCAGTAGGTATACCAGACCTGACTGGCGAACCCGCCAGCTGCCCAACCCATGAGGGGCAGGATTTCGCGCCAGGGATTTTCCGACACGCCGTAGGAGGATATGGCCCAATCGGGGACTTGGGGAATATGAAACTGAAGGCCCTGAAGAATGGTGGTCAGTCCGGGACTGATGCTCACAGCGACGAAGAGCACGCCGATCACAATGACCAGCACAAACAGGCTCATGACATATTTTAGGGGCTGGAACGAGCCTGACCAAACCACACCCAGTGCGAACAGCGCAACAATCCAGCTCCATAGATAGGCTGGTATGGGAATCAGGCTATGTAAAAATATTCCAGACGCAGCGGCGATAGCGCCCATTGAAATGGTGGCGCTGGCGAATTGAGCCACCAGGACAATCCAGACCGCCCAGTTCTTGGGTCCCGGCATCCGGGAGATCATGTCGATCATACCCTCACCGGTTGTCACGGTGTAGCGCGCGCCGCTCATCCCGATCCAGTACTTCAGAAAGATGCCCACAACGATGGCCCAGAGGATGCCCGTTCCCAGAATGGCGCCGGTTCGGGTCGCCAGGATCACTTCCCCCGATCCGATAAACTCCGCGGCCCAGATAAATGCCGGACCGACCATAGCCAGTATAGCCAGCCCGGTGGGGGGCGTTTTGATCGTCGTTTCGCTGCCGGTTGTCGCTCTTTCAGTCATCCGCCCGTGGATCTCCTGCATGTAAAGCGCTTGACACGATTATAACGGGTTGGGAAAGTAGTGCTGCCGCCTGCGGCAAACCAAGGCCGGTGGCGCCCTGGCCCTCAGTGGCCTGCTCATGGTGCAATTCAGCTGGTAACCTATCCGTCCCCAGTGAAACGGCCCTGGGAGCCATCCCGGGGCCTAGTCTCATCCACTTGGCCTTCCCACTCCGGCGGCCTAACACCCTCCCATTCCCCAGCTTGTCGGCTTCCTGCTTTCCTTTGTTCTCTTGACCATGCTACATTAGCCATCAACCTGAAGTGACTCAAGGTCAGTTGAACCACCACCACCCCGGTTTCAGATGCAACCACCGTTAGAATGGAGGCCCATGCCATGGACCTGGCGACACCCGTAAAAGCAGCGACACGGCCGGAACAGGGGACTGACTCCCCATCCGACGTGACCTGGAAACAGGGCATCTGCGGTATATGCCCCGCCGGATGCTGGGTGGAAGTGGGCATGCAGGGTGATGTCCTCACCGATATCCGGCCCGACAGCGGCCATCCCCTGGGGATGATCTGCCGCCGGGGCGCCCACGCCCCGGAGATTATCTACTCCGAGCACCGCTTAAAATATCCCATGCGGCGCGTCGGGCCCAAGGGAACCCAGGAGTTTGAACGCATCACCTGGGATGAGGCCTACGAGGTCATCGTGGAGCGCCTTCAGGCTATCAAAACAGAATCGGGGCCCGAAGCCGTGGCCATCTATACCGGTCGGGGTGCCTTCGAGACCTCCCTGTGCGACACCTATCAACCCAAGGGGGTGGCTGTATCTTCGGCCTCCAATATCCTGTTCCCCTTCGGTTCCCCCAACACCATGGGGGTGGGCGCCCTGTGTTACGTGTCCTTCGCCATGATCGCTCCCCACGTCACGATGGGTCGCATGCTGATCAACATGTTCGCCGACATGGAGAATGCAGAGATGCTGGTGGTCTGGGGAACCAATCCGGCCACCGACTCCCCCCCGCTGGACATGCACCGGCTGGAAGCCGCGGCGGCCCGGGGCGCGGACATCGTGGTGATTGACCCCCGGCGCACGGAAACGGCCACGCGCACCAACGCCCAATGGGTCCCCATCCGGCCCGGCACCGATGGCGCCCTGGCCCTGAGCATGATCGGGGTCATGATCGACGAGGAACTCTACGACGAAGACTTTGCCGAACACTGGTGCCAGGGCTTCGATGAACTGGCCACCTATGTGCAGCATTTCACCCCAGAGGTGGTGGAGGACATCACCGGTGTGCCGGCCGCCACTATCCGGGACTTGGCCCGGCGCATCTGCAACGCCACCGGTGCCTGTCCGGTGATGTACTCCGGCCTGGAATATTCCAACAGCGGCATTCAGGCCATTCGGGCGGTGCACACCCTGTTTGCCCTGGCCGGTCAGCTGGACGTGCCGGGCGGCATCGGCCTGGCCATGCCCGACTCCCACTTCCCCATCAATCGCTCCTCCAACCAGCCCAACCCGGACCTGGACCTGGCGGTGGCCAGGGACAAGTTCCCCATCTACAGCCACTACCGGGGCGAGTCCCACGCCAGCGGCCTGCTCAAGTCGGTGCTGGAGGGCGAACCCTACCGCATCCGGGCCCTCATCATCCAGGGGGCCTCCCTGCTCACCTCCTGGCCCCAGACCCCCCTGTGGCGGGAAACCCTGTCCAAACTCGACTTCCTGGTGACCATCGACCGCCAACTCACCGCCGACGCCGCCTATGCCGACATCGTCCTGCCGGCCGCCACCATGTTCGAGATCGACTCCTATATGGCCTATGGTCCCATCTTTCGTCTGCGGGAGAAGCTCATCGAGCCGGTGGGCGAGGCCCGCAACGACTACCTGATCATGGCCGAGCTGGCCCGCCGCCTGGGATACGGCCAGCTCTATCCCCAGACCGAGGCGGAAATGATCGCCCAGGCCCTGGAGGGTTCGGGCTACACCCACGAGGAGGTGAAAAAGGCCGGGGGCTGGGTGAAAATCCCCACGCCGATGATGGCCTATAAGAAATGGCAGAAGGGGGGGCTGCGTGAGGATGGCCAGCCTGGCTTCGACACCCCCAGCGGCAAGTTCGAGATCTGGTCCACCATCCTAGAGGACTACGGCTATGAGCCGTTGCCGGCCTACACCGAGCCGGTGGAAGGCCCCCTGGCCAACCCCGAGCTGGCGAAAGAGTACCCCCTGGTGTTCAACTCTGGTGCGCGGCCCCATACCGATTTTCGCTCCCAACACCACGGCATCAAGGGCCTGGCGCAAGATAACCCCGAGCCCACGGTGGAGCTCAACCTGACCGATGCAGAGGCCCGGGGCATCCGGACCGGTGACCTGGTGGAGGTGCGTACCCCCCGGGGCCGGGTCCCCTTCCGCGCCCGGATCACCACCGATATTGTGCCGGGGTCCATTGAGTGCAATATGGGGGGCGGCACCCCGGTGGGCCCCAAAGCCTGGCGGGAATGGAACGTCAATGAACTCACTGACATGGAAAACTACGATGAGATCTCCGGCTTCCCGGTCTATAAGGCCCTGCTCTGCCAAGTGGTAAGAATCGAATCAGGCACAGTTGCATCCCGAAAGCCCATCATCGATCAGGTTGAGGTGCGCAACGGCAACGGTCAGGCCGCCATCCCGTACAAACCGGCGATTATCAAGCGGCTCATCTACCTGGACAATAACGCCACCACCCGGGTGGCCGACGCCGTTAAGGAAGCCATGCTGCCCTACCTGGAATCGGGCCACGGCAACCCCTCCAGTATCCACCGGGTGGGCCGGGATGCCCATGCCGGGGTCGAGCAGGCCCGCCGGCAGGTGGCCAAGCTGCTCAACACCCGTCCCCGGCGGATCATTTTCACCAGTGGCGGCTCTGAGTCGGATAACCTGGCCCTGAAGGGGGTGGCCTTCGCCAGTGGGAAACCGGGCGGCCAGCTCATTACCAGCACCATCGAGCATCCGGCCATACTGGAAAGCTGCGCCTTCCTGGAAAAACTCGGCTACCGGGTCACCTATCTTGATGTGGACCAGGACGGTCTTATCAGCCCGGACCAGTTGGCCGCGGCCATCACCGGCGAGACCATCCTGGTGTCCCTCATCATGGCCAACAACGAGGTGGGCACCCTCCAGCCCATCAAGGAACTCTGCCGGGTGGCTCACGACCGGGGGGTACTCTTTCACACCGATGCGGTACAGGCGGTAGGCAAACTGACCGTGGACGTGGTTGACCTGGACGTAGACCTGCTCAGCCTGTCGGGCCACAAGTTCCACGGTCCCAAGGGCATTGGCGCCCTCTATGTCAAGAAGGGGGTGCCGTTGGAGCCCCTCATCCACGGCGGTAAGCAAGAGGCCGGTCTGCGAGCCGGCACCGAGAACGTCCCGGCCATGGTGGGGCTGGGGAAAGCCGCCGAGCTGGCCATCCATGGATTGCACGACGCGGCCGCCATGCAGCAGCTCCGGGACCGGCTGGAGCAGGGCATCCGCAGATTGATCCCCAATGCCCAGCTCAACGGCCATCGGTCCAAGCGCCTGGCCAACACCCTCAACCTGACCCTCCCCGGCCTGCGGGGCGAGTCGTTGGTGGTGGCCCTGGACCAACACGGCGTCTCCCTGGCCTCCGGCTCGGCCTGCAAGTCCGGCTCACCCGATCCGACCCATGTGCTCATGGCCATGGGCAAGACCGCCGAGGAGGCCCACTGCGCCGTTCGATTTTCCCTCTCGCGCCATACGACACAGGAAGATATCGATGAGACCGTGACGGCCATGGCCCAAGTACTGGAGGAGCTGGAGACCACGGTCCGCTTCCTGCCCTGCAAGTGAGGGGCCGTAATTCGACGGAAACGACCGGGTAAACCCACCCCCTTTTTAGCCTCTGCACATCGCCCCCTTCCGTTTTGCGAAGCACTGCTCCGCAAGCGGAGAGGCCTGGCCATAACCCGTCACGGCGAGGCGGGACGACCACAGGACGGCGTGAGGTTTACAGGCGGCGTTCGACAGCCCTGTAAACGTATACTAACATAGATAACATAAGGAGAGTATATGTTCTGGAAAGCCTGGGAACGGCACTACGACATCGGTATCCTCATCACCCGGGTGGGGCTGGGACTCGGATTCTTAGTCTACCATGGGTGGGGCAAACTTACTGGCGGCCCCGAGGCATGGACGAACTACGGCGGCGCCATGAGCAACCTGGGGATCAACTTCGGGCACACCTTCTTCGGCTTTATGGCCGCCTTCGCCGAAGGCATCGGCGGGCTCTGTATCGCTCTGGGACTGTTCTACCAGCCCATGCTCGCGCTCCTGGCCTTCACCATGGGCGTGGCGGGTCTGGGCCATATCTCCAGCGGCCGGGGCAACCCCGGCAACGCCCTGACTTTTATGGTCGTCGCCCTGGGCATGATCTTCACCGGACCGGGGAAATACAGCCTCGACGCCTGGCTCGTGCGCAAGTTCGGTAAATCCTGATCTTAAGCTAGACAAAGGGTTGCTGCGGGCTCGGGGGACACCCACCATCCAGTATCCAATATCCAGTGCCTAGTTCAGCAGCACCAGCTTGATGCTCTTGGTGAAGGTGGGGAGTACGCATCAGGGCGATGTACATGCCGGTAGACACTGAACGACCTCTGCGATCCCGCCCGTTCCACACCAGCTGATGATACCCTGGCCTAAGTTTGGTGCAATACTCCCTATATAAAAATACCCCAGGCGATCTATGGCCGTAGCGGGATCACCTCTGTTGTTGCCAGATGGGGGCTGGTCATTACCAGTCCAAGTCATTCCTCCATCTGTTGAGATATAGTAGCCCGTCCCAAAGATGGTAAGAGGCAGCGGATAGCTAGTTGCATTAGCAGAAGCCAGGAGTACCTTGTGATTGAGTGGATTGACGGCAATGCTCATTTCTGACTGTGTCCTTGTATCTGTTGGATGAATACGCACATCGGATACAAGATTAAGGGTAGACTGTTCGGCATTAGATAGGAGAGTACTATTGGTTTTAGTAGCATTGCCAGCCAAAGCAATAGAGGCATCTGGGGGCACTTCAATCGTTTGGCAATTCCCCACGTCTGGAAAAATAAGAAAAATAAGAAATAGACAATTCACCCAAACCAAGGTCTTTTGTTCTTTGCAATTCGACCGAATCTGTTGTGGTTCTTTAACTAAGGTTTTCATCGTAACACCCGATGTTATCTGTCAATTATTGACTTTTATTGCCCACCATGTTCCTTCATCAGGGGGATTAAAAATCAAATGAAAATAATTACCACTTATAATACTATCGGCAATAAAACCACTTAAATATAGATAACCAATTTTTGATTCTGAATGAAAATCTAGGGAATCATTAACCATCCTTTCACCTCGTCTTATATTATATATGTGGTGAAAAGAACTATCACTGATGATTATGTCTCCAAATATGGAGTCGCTACGAACCTCTACTAATTCAAGTATAAGCGAGTCACCCCAGTCAATTGTTCCCTCCCAAACACCGGTCAGGGGTATGTAAGATTGGGAATCGTCGGTTGGCTCTTGGCACCCACTTGAGAAGATGAGCGATACGAACATAAAGGGAAGCATCGGAAGCAATCTTGCCGCCATATTGGATCTGATGCGCATGATTTCCTCTTCTATTCTTATGGTTTTTTCTGTATTCCCCTCATTCTTCCAGCTCCGCCACCCGCTCTTTCAGGGCCTGGTTCTCCTTATCCAGCTCGATCACATACAGGGTCAACTCCTCCACCTTCTGCAGCAGCCGGGCCTGCATGTCGCCCAGGGCCACGCCGTTTTCTTCAACCTCGGTGGCGGAAGGTATGTCCGGAAAATGCTTGTGGGCCTGGATGTATTGTTCGACTTCATGGAGCGGCTTCAGGCGGTAGTCGTCGGCAAAGACAAAATCGGACCAGCCGGTTTCAACAATGACATCCTTGGCTCTAATATTGCCATTGACAGCAAGCTTGTAGCTGCCCGGGCTGGTCGTCCCGACGCCCACATTGCCGTTGCTTTTTAGCCAGAGGTTGGGGACATTATCAAAAAAGCCCAGGGCAAAACCGCCCGCCGTCGGCGACCCACCAATGCGGTACCGCCACACGTTACTTTCAGATTGAAACGAGGCGTCAAACCGCAAGTGGATCACAGCTCCGTTAGTAGTGTTGCCTCCCGACAGCTTGTCTTTGAATCCCACGTGGCCGGCAACGTCCAGTTTATAGAGAGGGCTACTCGTCCCGATGCCCACATTGCCGGCGTTGTCAATCAGGAGAACATCCGATCCGCCAGTTATTATCCTGAAAACACCTGTCCCATTATTATTGCTGTCATAGTTTACGGTGAAGGTACTTGTTGTTGAGCCAACCAGGTTTCCGACTTCGTCCTGCCAGAATACATCAGTTCCTCCTAAATACAGGAAGCCATTAGAGCCGGTCATGATATTCCCGTTAACGTGCAACTTTTGGCTGGGGCGGGTCGTCCCGATGCCCACGCGGCCACCATCTGGAATGAGATGTACTCTATTTAAACCAACTGTATTTGAAGTAAAAAATGGTGCA
>JADFNF010000081.1 GCA_022563485.1 Fidelibacterota bacterium
TGGAGTTGTAACCATCGGCGCCCAGGATGATCCGGCCCCGATAGGCCAACTCGGCGTCCCGGCCCGCCGCCTTACCCCGGACGCCGCACACCTGCCCATCCTCCACCACCATACCGGTGACGGTGAAGCCTTCCAGGCAGGTATCGGCCGCCTGCCGGGCCTGCTCAAACAGGAACTGGTCGAAAATTTTCCGGCGGATGACAAAACCCTCGGGAATCTGGTCGAGGTGGCTGTTGGTCAAATCGATTTCCAGCTCGGTATGGTTGGGACTGGTGAAAATGATCCTCTGGATGGCGGCGCCAGGGAG
The DNA here is from genome assembly GCA_022563485.1 of Fidelibacterota bacterium. Lineage (GTDB taxonomy): Bacteria > Fidelibacterota > Marinisomatia > SCGC-AAA003-L08 > TS1B11 > JADFNF01. The sequence goes on from JADFNF010000081.1 coordinate 308, forward strand.
CTGGGCCGTCTTTTCCAACAGTCCCAGATCACGCAGGATGGCCACCGACTTGCCCGACAGGGCATCGCCGCAGACCTTGTCCCTGGGGAAGGTGGCTTTGTCCAGCAGGAGGGTTTTGAGCCCATACCGCCGGGCATACAGGGCCGCCGCCGAGCCGGAGGGGCCAGCCCCCACAATGATGAGGTCGTAGCTGATGCTGGATGCGGACATGTTGCCCTAATCCAATAGGGTCATATGACGGCAATCCTCACGCGCCGGCTTCCTCGAACCGGTGGCGTGAGAATACTGATCCGGCGCTGTGGGATGAGGAGATATATACAAGGTATAAAAGTGGTCGCCTTCCTCAAGGAATTTAACCCGGTTGAATGGCCGTGCGCCACAGCTGCACGCCAATGCCAACGGCAACCCTAGGTAGGGGGGTGGTGTAACAAATATCACACTTTACAAACAAACCGCTCCACTTGATCGAAGACGGTCTAACTTTCAACCTCCTTCTTTCCGCCACTGGCTGCCATACATGGCGAGCTGGTAAGAGAGAGATTTTACTTCAGGAACAGGCATAGCGACTGGAAGATGGTACCATGATCAGAGCCGTGAAAGCGGAAGACTTGAGGGTGGGTATGTACGTCATGTTAGGTGAAAAAGCCCATATGCTGCCCCTTTTTGAAGAAGAATTCAAAATTTCCTCTGATAAGCAGATTATCAATATGATCGACAAGGGGGTCACCTTCGTCGATGTGGATGTTGATCAAAGTGATGTCGAGGTCCCTCTGCCTGACTTTAACCCCATCGAATCGGTTGGCCAGGAATTGAGGGAGACCATTGAGGATGCAAGCGCACCTCCGGAGACTAAAGCCAAAGCCGTTTACGATCACTCCATCAAGATGATGAAACACGTCATCGAGGAACCCACCGCCGAAAATATATTAAGTGGGAAACGGATGATCTACGACATCGTGGACCTTATTCTGGCCGATGATGACATGGCTGCCTGCCTCACCCAAATCACTTCCCACGACTATTATACTTACACCCATTCGGTTAACGTGGGCATGCTAGGGGTCTTACTCATCAAGAGCGTCTTCAGGGGCTCAACAACCCACAATATGCAGGAGCTGGGAGCCGGCTTTTTCCTGCATGACCTGGGCAAGTGCCACGTCCCGGCCGACCTCATCAATAAGCCTGGGAAATTAACTGGTGAAGAATTCGAGGAAATGAAGAAGCACCCAGCCTACGGTCAAGAGATTCTTGCCGAGACGAATCATCTCACGGAGGAGTGCGGCCATATCATCGTACAACATCATGAGCGCGAAGACGGGAGCGGCTATCCCCTGGGACTCCAAGGGTATCGTATCCACATCTATGCGCGGATTTGCAGTATTGCCGATGTCTATGATGCCCTGACCTCGGCGCGTGCTTACAAGGAGAAGCTCCCGACCTTCGAGGCCCTTCGAATCATGAAAGAGGAGATGATCACCCATTTTCACCGGGAACTGTTTGATGAATTTGTCATGTTGTTCAAACCGTAGACATTACCCTGGTAGCGGCCGGAAGATGTGACGATGATTGAGACCATTAAAGCCAAAGATCTGAAAGTCGGGATGTATGTCAAATTAGGTGAATCCTGGCTACAGCATCCCTTCATAAAGCCCAATTTCAGGATTAAATCCGAAAAGCAGATCAGGAAAATCATCTTCAGCGGGATCAAGGAGGTCAAGGTCGACACCCTCAAAAGTGATGTGACCAAGGGCCCGGACCTCTTCAGGAATCTCCTTTCAGTTGAACCCGCGCAACCCGACAGCCAGAGTGGAACGGAGATTCCAGTGCCTGAAGAGGGGGAGTTCAACCCGATGGACCAAATCTCGGAGGAATTGCGGGCGGCCATTGAAAACACTCTGACCTCGCCCCAGACAAAGGCCAAGGCCGTTTACAATCATTCCATTCGGATGATGGATAATGTTCTGGAGAAGCCTAGTGCTGAAAATATTTTAAGCGGGAAAAAGATGATCTACGACATCGTTGACCATATCCTGGAGGATGACGATACCGCCAAAAACCTGAGCCAAATTACCTCCCATGACTACTACACCTATACCCATTCCGTCAATGTGGGGCTCCTTTCGGTCCTGCTGGCCAAGTCGGTGTTCAAGGAAAGTGTCGAACAAAATATGCGAGAGCTGGGGGCCGGATTTTTCCTTCATGATCTGGGCAAGTGTGATGTCCCTGCCAGTATCATCAACAAGCCAGGCAAGCTCACCCCTGAGGAATGGAAAATCATGCGTACGCATACCTCCCGGGGCAATAAGATTTTAGCACAGGCTAACCAGCTGAGTAAGGAGTGCGGCCTCATCGTTACGCAACATCACGAGCGGGCAAACGGTAGCGGGTACCCTTTTGGACTCCGAGGTGGCGATATACACATCTATGCGAGAATCTGCACTATCGCCGATGTGTATGATGCCTTGACCTCGATGCGAGCCTACAAGAAGAAGCTCCCCACACTCGAAGCCCTCAGAATCATGAGGGACGAGATGATCACCCATTTTAACAGGGACCTGTTTGAGGCCTTTATCCTGTTGTTCAAGTGAGCGAATCCATCCGTCAGTACCCCGTCTGGCCCTGGGCCCTGGTCGTCCCTCCCAGCCTCGACGTGCCGTCTACGGCGAGTCCGGGGAGACCGTACCCGCCGCGGGCACTCCCTGGCGCCGGCGGACTGGTACGAATGATCCCTGATTCCCCCCCCCAAAGCGCAACATTCTCATCCCAGCTCTGGCAGCCGACGGCCCCGGAGAACTTCAGGCTCCGTTGGTATTCCCCTGACCTGTGACGAATATCACATCCCAGGTGTTCGCCCGCCTTCAAACGATTGAATCTATTCCATATTTCACGTACATTTGCTACATCCCAGGAGTCACGCAATGGAAAAAATAAGTACACGGTGCTCACCACAACCGCTTGGATTCGCCTTGAAGAGTCTTAGCCGAGAGATGGTGTTCTGTTGAAGACGGTCAAGACCAAGGATTTAAAAGTCGGGATGTATGTTAAACTGGGCCTGTCCTGGATGAAGCATTCCTTCCTGACACCCAATTTCAAGATTACCTCCGAAAAGCAGATCAAGCGCATCATAGCCAACGGGATCAAGTCCGTTCAGGTTGACCTTTCCAAAAGTGACGTGCTGAAGGACCCCGGTTACATCGATCACCTGGGAAAGGAAGCACCGGCAGGAAAGGGTAAGGCCGATGCTGGCAAGCCCAGTGTCAAAGAGGAGCGGGACCTGCTGAAAGACCTGGGTTACGCCGATTACCTCGCAGAGAGAAAACGGGAAGGGAATGGGGGTATTGCACTGCCGGAGGCCGGGGAATTCAACCCCATTGATCTGGTATCAGAAGAGTTGCGCGAGACCATCGAAAATACCCACCTCCCGCCGAAGACCAAGGCCAAGGCCGTGTACGATCATTCCGTCCAGATGATGAACCATGTGCTGAAGGACCCCAATGCCGAGAACATTTTAAGCGGCAAAAAGATGGTCTATGAGATCGTCGACCATATCCTGGCCGATGATGAGACCGCCGCACAGATGACCAAGATCACTTCCCACGACTATTACACCTATACCCATTCGGTAAACGTGGGTATGCTGGCCATCCTGCTCACCAAGTCGGCCCTGAAAGGAACGATCGCGGCCCATAATATGCACGAGCTGGGGGCCGGTTTTTTCCTCCATGACCTGGGTAAGTGCGATGTCCCGGTGAGCCTGATCAACAAGCCCGACATCCTCTCTCCCGAGGAATGGAAGCTGATGCGCGAGCACCCCTCCAAGGGCAACAAGCTCCTGTCCGATACCCATAACCTGAGCAAGGAGACGGGTGTCATTATCATGCAGCACCACGAGCGGGAAGACGGGAGCGGCTACCCCTTCGGCCTCACGGGTCATGAAATTCACTTCTATGGGCGAATCTGTTCCATCGCTGATGTTTACGACGCACTCACTTCGACCCGGGCCTATAAAAAGAAGCTGCCCCCCTTCGAGGCCTTGAGGATCATGAAAAATGAGATGATTCACCACTTCCACAAGGACCTGTTCGGCGTATTTCTCACACTCTTCGACTAGGATCACACCGTCCCTGTCCAGTGCCCAGCCAGCCCCCTGCGAGGCGATCAGCGTTCCATCCCGTCAGACGCCCGCCAACGATTTGGCTTGATTCACCTGAGAGGATGGAGACAAGTTTATCTCTGGTATTAGCATGCCAAGCCCCAGGTTCCACTGGGAAGTCAATCCCTCAAGAGTTAGGATATCTGGTTACCGCCTATTAACCATTGTTTGGTAAGAAACGTCTAAATGCAAAGAATACCCATGCAGAACGGTATCCGTAGACAGCATAACAGCCCGTGCCCGACGAGCGGCAGCAAGGCCCTTCGACTGCGCTCAGGACAGGCCCTGTGGGGGCCTATGCTCGGTATCATCCTGTTGGTCTGGAATCTCGGCGCTGCAGACTTGCCGAATCCGGTGATGCTACCCAGGTTGACCGGTCCCATCCAGTTGGACGGCTTCAGCAACGAACCGGCCTGGGAGCAGATAGCGCCGTTACCCATGACCATGCTCCGGCCCACTTTTGGCGGCACCCCGAGCGAGAAAACGGAAATCCGCATTGCCTACGACGATGACTATCTGTACGCCGCGGGTCGCTTTTATGTCACGGACCCTGCAAATATTCGAGGCAATGCCCTGGCGCGGGATGGCGGCAGTATCAGCGATGATGGTTTCATTCTCCTGCTCGATACCTTCAACGACAATGAAACGGCCCTGATATTTGTGACCACCCCAGCCGGGATCCGCGAGGACATGACCATGGCCAATGACGCCCAGCCCTCCCGGGGAGGATTCCCGGGGAACAAGAGTTGGAATACCTTCTGGGATGTTGCGGTCGAGCGGAACGACGAGGGATGGTTTGCCGAGATGCGCATCCCCTTTTCAAGCCTGCGCTTTCAAGATGAGGATGGACGCATCACCATGGGACTGATCGCTACGCGCCGCATCGCCTATAAAAACGAAGTGACAACCTACCCGTCCATCGACCCCAAATGGGATCTGGGCCTCTTTAAGCCGTCCATAGCCCAAGACGTGATTTTGGAGGGCGTCCGTAGTCGGAAGCCGCTGTATATCACGCCCTACGTGCTGGGTGGACAAAACCAGACGGTTGAACTCAATCCGGCGGCCACGGCCTATACCGGGGTGCGTGAGCCCACGACTCAACTGGGCCTGGACGTAAAATACAGCCCCACCACCAACTTTACCCTGGACCTGACCTTCAATACCGACTTCGCCCAGGTGGAGGCCGATAATGAGCAGATCAACCTGACGCGGTTCAGTCTCTTTTTTCCTGAGAAACGCCTCTTTTTCCAGGAACGAGCCAGCGTATTCGATTTCAGCACGGGTGGACGCAGCCGGGTGTTTTACAGCCGGCGCATCGGTCTAACCGATGATGGTCCCGTCCCGATCTACGGCGGCGCCCGCCTGGTGGGCCGCCTGGGAGACTGGGATGTGGGATTGATCTCCATGCAGACGAAAGCGGCAGTGTTAGAGCCTGAAGTGGATTCCACCGTAGCGGTCCCTTCAGGGAATTTCAGTGTCCTGCGCCTGCGCCGCCGGGTATTGAATGCCTATTCCTACGCCGGTGGCATCTTCACCAGCAAATTCAGCGGCGAGGGGCGCTATGATTACGCCTACGGAGTTGACGCCAGCCTGCGGCTCTTCGGCGACGATTACCTGACTTTTCTGTGGGTCCAAAACTTTGGCGATGAGACCGGCGCCAACCTTGACTCCCTGCGTGGGAATGATCGCGTCCTCACGCCGAGCCGCCTGCTTGAGACCAGCCGCCTGCGGGTCAATTGGCAAAACCGCTCACGGCAGGGCTGGAGCTACCGGTGGGGGGCCTCCCGGCGGGGTGCGTTGTACGATCCCCAAATAGGTTTTGAGCAGCGCGAGGACTACACCCAAACCGGCGGGGAGCTGGCGTACAACTGGCTGCCCGGCGAGACCTCACCGATTTACCGGTTGACCGTCAGTCTTAACAACGCCACTTTTTTTCGCAATGGCGATGGCCGGCTCGAATCGAGCAGGATCGGCCCGGGTATTTCCTATGAGGGCAAATCCGGCGCGTTCAGTTTTCTCCGGCTCAGGTGGCAACTGGAGGACCTGCCGGACTCCCTGTTTCTGCCGCAGGACGCGGCTGTCCCCCCCGGGCGGTACACATTCTACAATCTTTTCGGGGTCTATCGCACACCCCGGACCAAACTGCTCAGCAGTAGGTTTAACGTCAATTTGGGAACTTTCTATGATGGGTGGCTCGTTGCCCTGGGCGTCAACCCAAGCTGGACCCTTTCCCGCTATGTGCGTCTGAGCGGAGAATATGATTTCAGGAGGGCCCGGTTTGCCCAGCGCCAGCAGGAATTTGTGGCGCACGTGCTTGGACTACGGATCAATGCCAACCTGAATACCAAGCTCTCCAGCAGCGTGTTCCTCCAGGTCAACAGCGCCTCAAATGCCATCGGCATCAACCTGCGTATCCGGTACAACCCCCGGGAGGGGACCGACCTGTACCTGGTGTACAACGAGGGGTTCAATACCGACCGACGGCGTGAATCACCGGTGCTGCCGCTCACCGACAACCGCACCGTGCTGCTGAAGTATTCCACCACCTTTCTGCCCTGACCGAATTGGGCAGGCCGGCCATGCCGCCTGGGGGGACCTCGGACGTCCCACCCATGAAATATTCATAAATCCGCTTAGACACGCTTTAAATTCTTATCGAGTACTGTAGCGCTGCGATCGCTATGCGGGAGATGCCATGCGAACACCACGATCACCCTGGCAGAGACAATGGAGCCGGCGCCTGACCGGGATATTGCTGGCAACCGGCTCCCTTTTGCCGGCCCAAAGGGAGGCACCCATTCCCCTCCAACGCCTCACCGGCCCGATCATATTGGACGGCCTCAGCGACGAACCGGCCTGGGAGGCCGTGGCCCCCTTCCCCATGACCATGTTTCAGCCCACCTACCAGGGGACGCCCACCGAACGTACCGAAATCCGGGTGGCCTACGACGACGACTACCTCTACGTGGCCGGCCGGATGTTCGACTCCGACCCCACCGGCATCGTGGCGACTTCCTTCAAGCGCGACCAGTTTGGCCTGTCCGAAGACTGGTTCGGCATAATCCTGGACACCTTCGACGACAACGAGAACGCCCTGACCTTTTTCACCACCCCGGCCGGCATTCGCCTCGACTTTACCGTCTCGAACGACGCCACAGGGGACAACTGGGCTAATCTCAGCTGGAACACCTTCTGGGACGTGGCCGTGACTCAGAATGGAGACGGCTGGTTTGCCGAGCTGCGGATCCCCTTCTCCAGCCTGCGCTTTCAGGATGAAGCAGACCAAGTGATCATGGGCCTTTCGACCTGGCGTTCTATCGTCAGAAAAAATGAGTTTGTCTCCTTTCCTGACGTGCCCCCCAACTGGGGGTTTGACGGCCTGTTCAAACCATCCCAGATGCAGAAGGTGCGCCTGGAGGGGATCGCTGCCGGGAACCCGGTCTACATCACCCCCTATGGCCTGGGCGGGGTGAGCCAAGTCCCGGTGCTCAATGCACCGGGAACAGCCTACGAGCTCGAGGGCACCCCAACGGGGGAGGTGGGCCTGGACCTGAAATACAGTTTGACCAGCAACCTCACCCTGGACCTGACGGTGAACACCGACTTCGCCCAGGTGGAGGCCGACGACCAGCAGGTGAACCTGACCCGCTTCTCCCTTTTCTTCCCCGAGAAGCGGCTCTTCTTCCAGGAACGGGCCAGCATCTTCGATTTTAACTGGGGCCTGACCGATCGCCTGTTTTACAGCCGCCGCATCGGCCTGCATGAGGGGCAGGCGGTGCCCATCTATGGCGGCCTCCGGATGGTGGGCCGACTGGGGGAGTGGGACGTGGGCCTCATGGATATGCAGACCGCCCCCTTGAAGGAAAAGGGAAGTGATACCATCATCCTTCCATCGGAGAATTTTGGCGTCCTGCGCTTGCGCCGCCAGGTCATCAATCCCTACTCTTACGCCGGTATCCTGCTCACCAGTCGCCTGGGCACCGACGGCGGTTACAGTCGGGCTTATGGCCTGGACGGCATCTTCCGCCTGTTTGGCGATGATTACCTCACGGTCAACTGGGCCCAGACCTTTGACAGCGAGCAAACGCAGCCTGACCCGATCCTGGATCACGCCATGGTGCGCCTGAACTGGGAACGCCGGAAACAGGACGGGGTGGGCTACGACCTCACCTTAATGCGTATGGGCCCTGAATTCAATCCCGGCATGGGGTTCAATACCCGGGATAATTACACCCGGTTAAGTGGCATCCTATCCTACGGCTGGCTTCCCGGCGAAACGTCCCGGATCTATCGCCACCGGATCAGGCCGATCGCTATCCCTTTCATCAACAACACAACCGGGAAATTGGAATCCAATCTCTGGGGGCTGATCTGGAACATGGAAACCAAGGCCGGTTCCGAGCTGGAGGTCTGGCCCCGTTTCACCTACGACGCCCTTACGGACACGTTTTTTGTGTCCGACGACGACCAGGTCTACGTTCCCCCGGGCAAGATTTACCGCTATTATGAGACCGTCGCCACCTACAGCACGATCCCGGGCAAGCGGCTGAGGGGCACCTTCACGCTCACTGTGGGCCGTTACTACGACGGCTGGCGTCAATCTTTGGCGATCCTGCCGTCGTGGACGATCTCCCGTTACCTCAATCTCAGGAGCTTTATCGAATACAACCAGGTCGGCTTTCCCTC
>JADFNF010000082.1 GCA_022563485.1 Fidelibacterota bacterium
CTGATGGTACGGGTATTGAAAACTTGACTAATAATGAATACAATGATTATCACCCACGATTTAATAACGATGGATCGTATATTGTATATCAATCGGGTTTCCCAGATGGTACGAATAATGAAATTTACGTTATGAATCTTGAGTCTGGTGAGGTTAACAATTTGTCTAACGATCAATATTTCATGGATGAAGGTCCGATTTTTGTCCCCCGTAATTAGCTCGACTCAACCTGTTATCACCTCTCCTGAGTTGACTTCACGGCATGTCCGGGAGCACAGCGAAGACGGAAATGAATGGGGTGGGTTATGGTCTAATTCCCCACAGCTCGGGATCGGCCCCCTCGCCCTGCTAAACTGCGTAGCGACTCTCTTGAGCCGTTGCACTGGCCATATATCCAGTTTCTCTACGGTCTTTAAGATAATCTTATTCCTTAAAAACGCGCTCCACAGACCATAATTATCCACCAGGCGATTCGCCGCTTAGATCAGCAAATTCCGCATGTCATCTAGATAGGTATTATAACTACGCCAGCCAAGTAAAGCGGTGATGTTGGCAGCAAAGCTAACAGTAATCCCGTTTCCGAGATCATATGCGGGATCTCTATACTCCTTCCCTGCACGAGACGTTCTATTGCATAGATTCTCGAAGATAGACCTATTTGGCTCTCTGAGGTCACTATCATCGTAATGCGCGGCTTGATTACGCCCAGCATATATAATCAAGCCAATTGGTATAGATCGTATTTCTCGTCCAATACAGAATTTTTCCGCTGGCGAATTCTTTTTAATCAGAGCATCAAACTGTTCTGGAGCACTAGCATGATTCGAGTATTGCTTTATCGCCATGTAGGCTAACTGTAGAACTGCACCAGAAATTGTTGCCATCGCAAATGACTCATAAAGAAACTTTTTTTGAGCTATATTCCATGTTGCACTTGAACCAACATCATCTAAGGGAACAGAATTTATAATTTCCAGATATTTATCAATACCCTCGAATAATGTTTGAGCAGCGGATTCTGTTTTTTGTAAGTACTCCTGAAAAGTGTCCACGAAATAAGTTTCCCAATACAATTTGTCCATATGAAGAATGTTCCGGTACAATCTAATGCACGAAGGCATCATCTTCAAGGGTATTGCAGCTCGGGCGTTGGCGGAACCCACCCCACTCTCTTCGTGAAGTCCCCTCCCTTAAAAGGGAGGGGATACAGGGATGGGTTCGCCCATCGGAGGATCTCCCCGCACGGCATGCGCCTTGATTCACTCCGGAAATTCAGCGAACTTCAGCCTCGGAGATAGGCCTATAATGATGACTTTTGCTGACAGCACCCAGGTGTGTGCCACCTTGATATTGACAATTGCGACGGAGGAATTACCGGCATGATCACCTTAGCAGACCGGGTGTCCCGGGTCAAGGGTTCCGCAACCCTGGCCATGACCACCCGGGCCGCCGAACTGCGCGCCGCCGGTGTGGATGTGTTGAACCTATCGGTGGGTGAACCTGACTTTCCCACGCCGCCCCATATTATCGCCGCCGCCAAGCAGGCCATGGATGACGGCTACACCCGCTACACCCCGGGGCCCGGTTTGCCCCAACTGCGGGAAGCGGTGACGGTGAAACTCAGCCGCGATAACGGCATTGTGGTGCCACCCGAACAGGTGATTGTAAGCAATGGTGCCAAGCACTCCCTGTTCAATGCGTGCATGGTTCTGTTTCAGGAGGGGGATGAAGTCATTATCTTCACCCCTTACTGGGTATCCTTTCCCGAATTCGTCCATTTGTCCCACGCCACCCCGGTCATCGTCGGGACCGATCCGGACCGGCAGTTTGAGCCCCTTTTCGACGAACTTGCGCAGAAAATCACGTCCCGGACCAAGGGCATCATCATGAATTCACCCTCCAACCCCACTGGAGGAGTATGGAGTCGCGCATCACTGGAGCGGATTATCGAGGTTGCCCGCAGCCACGATCTGTGGCTCTTTTCCGACGAATGTTATGAGAGCCTGTCCTACGATGCCCCCTTCGAATCCCCGGCGGCCATCGCCCCGGACTACGAAAAACTCCTGACCTTCCAGAGCTGCTCGAAAACCTACGCTATGACCGGCTGGCGCATCGGGTATGTAACCGGCCCGAAAGAAGTGGTGGCGGCCATGTCCAAAATTCAGGGGCAAAGTACCTCCTGCCCCAACTCCATCGCGCAGATAGCGGCCATTGCCGCCCTCACGGGGGATCAATCGGTGGTGGCCGAGATGAAGGATGCTTTCAACCGCCGGCGCCACCTCATCGTGGAGCAGCTGTCCCGCATCCCCAACCTGGCTTGCAGGGAACCGGGGGGCGCCTTCTACGTATTTCTTAATGTGAGCGGGCTGGTGGGCAAACAGGCTAATGGGACCCGGATAAAGTCACCCGATGATGTGACGGAATATCTACTCACAGAGGCCCACGTCGCCACCGTAAGTGGTGAGGCCTTCGGCGATAGCGAACATATTCGTCTGTCCTACGCCGCTTCGGACGAAAATCTTATGGAGGCCGCCAACCGCATCAAGTCGGTGGTGGCACGATTGAATTAAGGAGAGCATGAGAATTATGAGAAAAGAGATTCACCCTGAATATCACCTGGTTAATGTCCATTGTTCCTGCGGCAATACCTTTCAGACTAAGTCAACAGTCAAGGAGCTGCGTGTCGAAATCTGCAACGTATGTCATCCCTTCTACACGGGTAAACAGAAGTTGATCGATACGGCCGGGCGGGTTGAAAAGTATCGACGGAAGTACAAGGTAGCTACCCCTGCAGAGTAGCTATGTGTCGTCGATCGACCGGCAAAGTCCCGGGCATTTCGCACATCCCTGGCCCGGGGCGGACAACCCTACTTTTCAGGGTGCCAACCCATGATCAAACTCCCCCGGCGGCTGGGCCGCATGCCCATGGTGGCCGGGATCGGCTACAAGCTGCTCAAGCTTACCGCCCGGTTCCAGTATATCAGCCTGTTCCGCTGGCTCGCACTACCGGGTTTGTGGCTCCAGCATATCACCACCCAGATGCCGGAATATGATCAGGTAACCGTGGCCCTTGAATCACTCCAAGTGCCCTTCGGGGAACGGATCAGCGAAGTAGCGGGCCGGCAGTTCGTGGCCCATGCCATTACCTGAGTCCATGCCATGATTGATAAACTGCGTGATATCATCCGGCGGCAGGAGGACCTGGCCGCAGCCATGTCCGAGCCTAAAACAGCTTCCGATCCCAAAAAATACGCCGAACTGGCCAAGGAGCACAGCGATCTGGCCGAGGTTGCAGACCGGTCCAAAGCCTACACCAAACTGTGGGAACACCTGCGCGAAGATGAGGAAATGGCCAAGGGAGACGACCCGGAGCTCAAAGAACTGGCCAGCGAAGAGCTTCCCGAACTAAGGAGCCAGTTGCAAGCGCTAGAGAACGAACTCAAGATTCTGCTGCTCCCCCGGGACCCCGATGACGATAAAAACACCATACTGGAAATTCGGGGCGGCACCGGCGGTGAAGAGGCCGCGCTGTTCGCCGCCGACCTTTACCGCATGTACACCCGCTTTGCCGAACGCCAACATTGGGCCACCGAAGTTTTATCCCTCTCCGAATCCGAATCGGGGGGCATCAAAGAGGTTATCCTTTCGATTAAGGGAAAGGGAGCCTACGGCGAACTGAAGTACGAGAGCGGGGTCCACCGGGTGCAGCGGGTGCCGGCTACCGAAGCCAGTGGACGTATCCACACCAGCGCAGCTTCGGTGGCCGTCCTCCGTGAGGCCGATGAGGTGGAGGTCAATATCGATCCCGCCGATCTGAAAATCGATACTTATCGGGCGTCCGGGGCGGGTGGCCAGCATGTCAACAAAACCGAATCGGCCATTCGAATCACCCATATGCCCAGCGGCATCGTGGTGACCTGCCAGGACGAAAAATCTCAGCACAAGAACCGCGCCAAGGCCATGAAGGTACTCAACGCCCGCCTCTACGCCAGCCAGGTGGAGGCCCAGTCGCGCGAACGGGCAGACCAGCGCCGCAGCATGGTTTCCACCGGGGACCGCAGCGCCAAGATCCGCACCTACAACTATCCCCAAGGCCGGATTACCGACCATCGCATCAATCTCACCCTATACAAGCTGGCCGAAATTACCGATGGGGATTTGACCGAGCTGATTGAATCGCTCCGGGTTCAGGACCGCATGGATCGCCTGGCAGAAGTGTGATCCAGATCACAAACCCGTCCCCTACCCTCAAATACGCCCCGCAGGACAAGCCCTTCGGCTCTGCTCAGAACGGGCCGTGGCGCATCATCGACCTGCTCCAGTGGGGTACTCGCTATTTCACCGATAAGGATATTCCCAATGCTCGTCTGGAAGTGGAGTGGCTACTGGCTGATCAGCTCGCGGTTGCCAGGGTCGATCTGTATGTGCGGTTCGATCAGCCTCTGACCCCCAGTGAACTAGCCAACTTCAAGGCCGTTGTCCAGCGGCGGTTGCGGGGCGAACCGTTCCAGTACATTATCGGCAAAGCCCCCTTCTACGGACGCGATTTTACCGTGACGCCACAAGTCCTCATTCCCCGGCCGGAGACGGAGGTGATCATCCAGGCGCTGCAAAAAGGGCCACCCCCAACGACGATCCTGGACCTGGGCACCGGCTCGGGCTGCCTGGCCGTGACGGCAGGTTTGCTCTATCCCGGTGCGGAGGTGCTGGCGGTGGACAACTCCACCGAAGCCCTGGCGCTGGCCAAAGAGAACGCACACCGGCTGGGGGCCGGTAAGATAACTTTCCAGGAGCTGGACATGCTGAAGGCCATGCCCCAAGGAAAGTTTGACGCCGTCCTGTGCAATCCACCCTACGTGCCTGCCGAGGAGGTGGCGAGCCTTCAGCGGGAAATCCGGGAGCACGAGCCAAGGGCGGCGCTCACCGATGGCGGTGACGGGCTGACCTATTTCCGGCGGCTGGCGGAGATGGGACCCGGCCTCATTGGCGCAACGGGACGGCTACTGGTAGAGATCGGTGGTAAGCCCCAGGCTGGGCCGGTGAAGGCGCTCTTCGAGCGAGCGGGAATGAGCACGGAGATGCACCACGACCTCCAGGGAGACCCCCGGGTGGTGGAAGTCGTGGCAGGAACGGAAGGTTAAAGGATATCTGTGATAGAGACGGCTGCCAGACGCCGATCAAGGTATATGCGCCGGTCCAGGCTTGATCGCCGGTTACCCATGCGCCTATCCATCGCTATGGGGATAGACTGCTGACGGCGATCAGTGCCGCGACGGCCACTCAGTTCCCGCCGATCATCGCTGTTACGTTCGAAAAGCATAGTTCCTCGCTTTTTACTACTCTAGTATAATTCCCTGGGGGCGTGCTTGGCAGGAAGTTAGAGATTGATTCCCCAAAAACTGTGACAAAAATAACGGAACGGCCCCGGCCGACAAGGGGCTGGGTCGCGCAGGCTTCCAACTACTAATTTAGTATTAATTAGTAGATAATTAGTAATTGGCTCGAGTCAGCACTGCACATGCATCCCTGCCACCGCTGTGATGGGCCGCCTGCTTAGCCCTAACTTCCACCATGTCTTCCCTCGTCGCTGCCGTCAAGCTGCTGCGGCCTCTGAACCTGTTGCTGGGGGCCCTGGCAGTACTCATTACAGCCGCCCTCATGCCGGGCTGGCCCCCGAGGGGCGCCCTGCTCTGGGCCATAGCCGTGGTGGCGAGCTATAATGGCGCAGCCAACAGCCTCAACGACTGGTTCGACTACCCCATCGACCGGGTCAACCGGCCTCATCGGCCCTTGGCATCGGGCGCACTGCCCAGGGAAGCAGGATGGTTACTGGCCGTGATCCTGTTCGTGGCCGGGGCCCTGGCCGCCATGCAGCTGCCACCTGCCGCCCAGTATATCGCCATCTTTATCGCGCTGCCCCTGCTGGTGCTCTACACCCCGCTGCTGAAAGGGCTGCCATTCGCGGGCAACCTGGTGGTGGCGGCCATTCTGGGGCTGACATTTCTCTTTTCGGGCGCGGCTTTCGGCCACTTGGGCATCATGTGGGTTCCCGCCGGCCTGGCCTTCGGCTTCAACCTGTTGCGGGAGGTTGTGAAAGATGTGGAAGACCTGGCCGGTGACACCCGGGAAGGAGTGGGCACGTTCGCCGTGCGTTTCGGCGTACCAGCCAGCATAAAAATGATCTTCGGGCTTACAATATTTTTGATGTTGGCCTGCCTGCTGCCGTACATTTTAGGCATCTATGGGGCCACCTACCTGGCGGCATTAATCATCGGGGTGGAGTTCCCCCTGCTATACACGCTCATTTATCTGTTCAAACATCCAAACCCGGAAGGGTGCAGTTGGGTTGCGAAGGTTTTGAAGGTGGACATTTTCTTTGGGCTGCTGGCCGTTTATGTGTCGAAGTTCAATATCTGATCCTCAGGAGCGCTCAACAAAAGTTGGCTCAGGTAGCTCAGCATGAGTGACTTCGTCCACCTGCACAACCATTCGGACTTCTCCCTGCTCGATGGGGCCCAGTCGGTCGATACCCTGATCAATACCATCGGTGACCTTAAAATGGACACCGTGGGCATCACCGAGCACGGCAACCTGTTTTCCATGCTGCCCTTTTACAAAGCGGCCCAGAAAGCCGGGATCAAACCCATCATCGGTTGCGAGGTCTACGTGGCCCGGGGCGATCATACCGAGAAACAGTCAGACCGAAGCACCGGCTGGGGCTATAACCATCTCGTACTGCTGGCCATGAACCCTGCCGGGCTGCGGAACCTGGTGAAGCTGGTATCCATCGGCTACCTCGAAGGCTTCTACTACCGGCCCCGCATCGACAAAGCCCTCATGCGTACCTACAACGAGGGCCTCATCTGTACCTCAGGCTGTCTGAAGGGCGAGGTGCAGGAGAACGCCGTTCGAGGGAATTACGAGGCTGCCAAGACGGCTGCCCTGGAACTGGCCGAGATCTTTGAGGATCGCTTTTACCTGGAGCTTCAACGTCACGACATTGCCGAGGAGGACGCCGCCCGGGAGATCAACATCCGGCTGGCCCACGAGCTGGGACTGCCGCTGGTGGCCACCAACGACTGCCACTACGCCCGCCAGGAACACTGGGAAGCCCACGACGCCATGTTTTGCCTTGGTACGGGTAAAGGGCTGGACGATCCGAACCGCCAGCGTTACGCCACCCCCGAATTTTATTTCAAGTCCACCGATGAGATGTTCCGGTTATTCAAGGATGTCCCTGGGGCCCTGGAGAATACGGTGGCCATCGCCGAGCGGTGTCATGTGGAGCTGAACCTGGGGACGCTCCAGATGCCTCAATTTCCCATTCCCGACGACGCCCATACCCGGGATGCCGATGAGTACCTACGAAGGTTGTCCGAGGAGGGCCTGAAACAGCGGGAGATGATCACCAAAGAGAGCCAGGAACGGCTGGATGTGGAGCTCGGGGTGATCAAGAGTATGGGCTACGCAGGGTATTTCCTCATCGTCATGGATTTCATCCGCTTCGCCCGCAGCAGAAACATCCCGGTGGGGCCGGGGCGGGGCAGCGCGGCCGGCTCCCTGGTGGCCTACAGCCTGGGCATCACCAAGATTGATCCGCTCCACTACAACCTCCTGTTTGAACGTTTCCTCAACCCCAGCCGCGTCACGATGCCCGACATCGACATCGACTTCTGTCAGGAGCGCCGGGGAGAGGTTATCGACTATGTAAAGCGGCAATATGGAGAGAACGCCGTCTGCCAGATCATCACCTTTGGCAAGATGAAGGCCAAATCAGTGGTGCGGGATGTGGCCCGGGTCCTCGGGATGACCTACGGCGAGGCCGACCGGATTGCCAAGATGATCCCCGATGATCCCAAAACCACCATCGATAAGGCCATGAGCGCAAACCCCGCACTGGCGGAGATCGAAACGCAGGACCCGATCCATCAGAATCTGTTCAATTTCAGCCGGGTGCTGGAGGGGATGAACCGCCATGCCTCGACGCACGCGGCGGGAGTGGTCATTGCGCCGGGGGACCTCACCGACTATGTGCCGCTCTACAAGCATCCCAAAACGGGCGACATCACCACCCAGGTAGACATGAACGGGCTGGAAGAGATGGGCCTGCTGAAAATGGATTTCCTGGGTCTTCGAACCCTCACGGTCATTGATAAGGCGGTGAAAATGCTCAAGGCCCACGGCCTGGAGCTGGACATTGAGAACGTCGCTCTGGATGATGCCGCCACCTATGATATATTCGCCCAGGGCCGGACCATCGGCATCTTCCAGTTTGAATCCTCAGGCATGCGGGAGTTCCTCATCAAACTCAAGCCCACCGTCATCGCAGACCTGATCGCCATGAACGCCCTCTATCGCCCCGGTCCCATGGCGTTCATTGATGATTTTATCGATTGCAAGCATGGCCGGAAGACCATCACTTACCTGCACCCAATGCTGGAACCGATCCTGAAAGAGACCTACGGCATCATCGTCTACCAGGAGCAGGTGATGCAGATCGCCAACTCGATTGCCGGATTCAGCCTGGCCCAGGCCGATATCATGCGCCGCATCATGGGGAAAAAGAAGCCGAAGGAGATGGCCAAGTTAAGTACCGACTTCCTCCAAGGGGCCCAGGCCAACGGCATCCCCAAGCAGGACGCCCAGTCCATCTTTGACCTTATCGCCCGATTCGCTGAATACGGGTTTAATAAGAGCCACTCCACGGCCTATGCCATCCTGGCCTACCAAACGGCTTATTTGAAGGCCCACCACCCCGCCGAGTTCATGGCCGCGAACCTCTCCTCGGAAATGAGCAATCCGAACCGGGTCCCCATTCTGATCGCAGAAGCCCAGAATATGCGCCTGGAGGTATTGCCACCGGACGTGAACCACTCGGAGAAAAATTTTCGCGTCGACTCCCAGGGCCGCATCGTCTTCGGCCTCAACGCCATCAAGCACGTGGGACAAAAGGCGGCCGATCATATCGCAGAACATCGGTCGAGCAGTACTGGCTGGACCACCCTGGCCGATTTTATCTTGGCCATCGATCTACGTATCGTGAATCGCAAAGCCATGGAGTGCCTGATCAAATCGG
>JADFNF010000083.1 GCA_022563485.1 Fidelibacterota bacterium
ACGATGACCATCCGTTACGCCGGCGAATTGCGAGGTCCATGAGTTCACGCTCATTGGCTCCCAAACTTGGGCCGGTAATCAACCCCCGCGCATGTACGCCCTGTTCCTCCACGAAACCCGCGGTGACACCTGCCTGGCCGGGGTTCAGCAGTCCCTGATTATCGATCTGTCACCCATTCGGGATTGGCAAGCCGATACGGGTTCGGTGTCGCTTTGGGTGCGCAATGCGCCCAGGAGTGTGTTGTATCAATATTGACCGGGTGGTGCTGGCCGATGAGTCGCCTTAGCTGACCGAGGGCGGCCTCCTCTCCTTAACTTCTCCCATGCCCGAGCTCCCCGAAGTCGAGACCGTGGTGCGCCATCTGCGCCCCCAGCTGTTGGGCCGGACCATCACCGGCTTCACCGCCCCCTGGCCCAAGGTGACGGCCCCGGCCCATCCCGATGCTTTTGCCCGGGAGGTGGTGGGCCGGACGATTGGCGGCGTGCGGCGACGGGGTAAGTTCATCCTGCTCCAGCTGGACCGGGGCCATATCCATCTGCACCTGCGCATGACCGGACGGCTGGTGCTGGCGTCTCCAGGAGATGAGGGGGATCAACGTCACGTGACCGCCGTGGTCACCCTATCCGATAGCCACCGGCTTATTTTTCGGGACATGCGCAAGTTCGGCCGCCTGGGCTACCTGGCAGATCTGGCACCGCTGGAGGCCAAACTGGGTCCTGAGCCCCTGTCTCCGGAGTTCACAGCCGAGCGGTTTTATCAGCTGTTGCAGGGACGCCGGCGCCAGATCAAGCCCCTGTTGCTGGATCAGGGTTTTATCGCCGGGCTGGGCAATATCTACGTGGATGAGGCCCTGTTTGCCGCCGGCATTCACCCCCGGGCCGAGGCCGCCAGCCAATCCGCCGCCAAGGCTGAGGCGTTGCACCGCGCCATTCGGCATATCCTTCAGCGCAGCATCGAGAAAAATGGCACTACCATCATCAATTTTCAGTACGGGACCGGTAGCACCGGGCGGTTCCGCGAGGATCTGCGGGTGTTCAGGCGGGAGGGCGAACCCTGCCTGGTCTGCTCCACGCCAGTGGTGAAGATCCGGGTCGCCCAGCGCGGCACCCATTTATGTCCCACGTGCCAGGCAATTTGACCGGCCATAGAGCGGCCGCTTGCCCGGAGCTAACCGGTTTGAAAATCAAATCACCGCTCACGGGGCTTACTTGACTTTTAACCATCCCCTGCCCTAATCTACCGGGGATGTCCCGCCGGTTGCATATGATCATGCTGGGCATAGCGCTGACCGGGTGCGCCACACACCCTACCATCAGCCCTGTGCCGTTGAAGCAGGGGGAGAGCTACTACGGCTATACCCTGAGCGCCGAAAATGTCCTGCCCCTGGTTTTCTTCCGGCGCGGGTTGACCGACAAATGGGATCTGGGCTTGCGATTGGGGCTGCCCATTTACGGGTCCGGCATTGATATCAGTCGTCTGCTGGTGGACAAGGGGAATCGCTCGGACATTCTCAACCTGGCTTACAGCTTCAACCCCAATCACAATATCGACTACACTTACTACCGGGTCGTTCGAAAAACCAAGGTGAATGAAAAGAACAACACGACGAGACAGAAGCTGCGGTATTATGGCTTGCGGGGCATGCTCATTCTGAATGGCATCAGCGGGCGGCGCAGTCATCGCTTCGGGATTCTGATCGGCGGGGCACCGGCCATCAAATGGGGCGCGGGAGAGACGCCGCGCCGGTTCTACCGCTTCCAATGGGAACTGGGCTACTTCCACGATTTCGATTCCATGCCCATCATTGAATTGTTTAACCCCCGGTCCTTCGATCATACCCGAGACCCCCGGTTTGAAAACTTTCCCCACACGGTAAACGGCCTGCCCAGTGAACATTCCCGACTTACGGGTTTATCGTTGCGCCTATCTTTCCCGCTGGTGAAGAGCGTGGCCAGTCTGCCGACGGTTGGAGAGGAGCCATGAGAGCCCGGAAACTGCACCTCCTGGGTTTAGGGGGCTTGGTCCTGCTGCTGACCTGCCAGGCGGCACCCCCAGATATGGAGCACGCCCTGACCCTTTACCGGGAGGGCCGAATCAGTCATGCCCGGCGGGAAATGGTGCTCTATGCGCGCGCCTACCCCTTTAACGAGGAAATCGACCTGGCCCGGCAACACATTCTACTGATCCGGCGGATCAAGCAGATGGAGCATACCGCTGTGCAGCAGTGGCTCCAGGGCGATAGCGCGGGTACCCGCCGAACCATCGGGGTCTTGCGGTTCTTGCATCCGGCGTATGTGGACTCGGCCGACATCTTCCGCATCTTGAAACTGGATCGGCCACCCAGAGAGAGAAATCCCGCGCTAGCGGCCCTGGAGCTGCCGGAGTTTGATATGGACGATTCAACCCTCCAGAGGTTAATACCCACATCGCTGGCCACCCTCAATAGTCAGCAAGCCGTCATTATCCACATCGCCAGGGCGTGGGAGGTGATCAAGAACCAGGATAGAGACGGCCTGATACAGGAATTGGCACATTTTCTGTCGGCGCCCGAGACCCTGGGTCTGCTACAGGCCGTCGACACCGCCTATCTGGAACTTCGGGCGGTGGGCAGCCAGTCCACGCCCCTCATGCAGGAACTCCGTCATGTGACCGATCAGTTCGACCGCTTCCTGGTCGACCTTCAGGCTGCTGCGCCCGGGTCGCTGCTGGTTTTTGAATACGATTTCCACGGATCAAAACGGGAACTGCTGCAACAGATCCTGGCGATCAAAGCTCGCTTGGGGGTTGGGGCGACCAGGGTGGGATAGCACAGCGGGGCTGGCATACGAGCCGATCATGGCGCGGTCAGAAGTCGGGTCGTGGGAACATTTGGCCGGCTACTTGCATAGAAGTCAATATCCGCTGCAAGTGAAGAGCCGCCGATGATTAATAACGAGATGAAACGCTTGAACTCATTGAAGTAAGGATCGAGCATGACCAAACGAAACTATCGAATTGGGTGCGCAGCAATTTTGTTGGCGGCCACCTTGAGCCTGACGACCGCTACACAGGCGGCACCGGCGGAAAATGCAACCATTGCCCAGATCAATGACGCCTTTGTAGCAGCGGCTTCAAAAGCCAGTCCCGCGGTGGTGACCATTTTATCCGAGCGAGTGGTCCGCAACCAATTTCACCGTCGTTTTTCCGATTTCTGGGGCGATGACTCGGCCCCGGAGCGTGAGTCCCGAGGCACGGTCCTGGGTTCAGGTGTCATCTTCGACAGCGGCAAGGGCTATATTGTCACCAACAACCATGTGGTGGAAGACGCTGAGGAAATCAGGGTTCGTCTTTATGACCACCGGGAAGTGCCAGCCGAGATCGTAGGCACCGATCCCCTCACTGACTTGGCGGTCATCAAGGTGTCGGTGGATGACCTTATCCAGTTGCAACTCGGGAACTCCGAGGGATTGCGTGTCGGCGAGTGGGTATTGGCCATCGGAAGTCCCTTCAGCCAGAATCTGGAACACACCATAACGGCGGGCATCGTCAGCGCCATAGGTCGCAGTACCGTCATGCGCAGAGGCAATTATGAGGATTTCATCCAGACCGACGCCGCCATCAATCCCGGCAACAGTGGCGGGGCCCTGGTGACCTTGGATGGAAAACTGATCGGTATCAATACCGCCATTGCTACCGACGGATTTTCTCGCTCCAATTCGGGGGTGGGTTTTGCCATTCCCATCAATCTGGTGAAGCGGATCGTGGGCGATCTAGTTGAGGATGGTAAGGTCACGCGCGCTCTGTTGGGTGTGTTGCCTCAGAATCTGGACGCTCCCATGGCCAAGGCCCTCAAGGCAAAAAATATGGATGGCGCCCTGGTGATCACCGTAATGGAAGGAACGGCGGCCGAGAGAGCGGGTATCAAAGAGCAGGATCTCATCCTGAAGGTGGATGACATTACCATCCGGGATGCGGCTCACCTGAGAAACCTCATCTCCTCCTCCCGGCCCGGTGATCGGCGCAGGATCACCGTCGTTCGCAAGGGCAAGGAGAAAATTATCACTGTGAAACTGGGCGAGTTGGAGCCAGCACCGATTGCGGCCAGGGATGTGGCGCCGGATGATGATTCCGATGTCTTTGACCGGACGGGATTTGCCGTAGCGGGCCTGGATGGCCGGGCCGCGCAACGCTTTGATATCCCGGCTGAAAGTGGCGTGGTGGTCATCCGGGTTGAGCGCTACAGCCAGGCGGCCCGGGGTGGTATCGAACCCGGTGATGTGGTGGTGCAGATTGGGAATGATCCCATTAAAAATATGCGCGATTACCGCAAGGCCCTCAAATCATATAAAAAGGGCGACACCGTTCTGCTACGGGTTGCTAAGGGCGATGGATTCAGATTTGTAGGCATTGAACTCGGCTAGATATCAGATAATAGATGCAAAGATTGATGTGGCAAAGACCCGGTGCACGCCGGGCCTTTGCCATTTTGTGAGGCTGAAGGTATGACCGGTCATAGACCTGGTTTACAGGCTTGGGAGTCAAGAAGGCCGGCCTTTGGCCGGTGCTAGTTCCGGGCGATCTCCATTATTTTAACCTTGGGGTACTCCCATCTGTAAACCATGTTTGTAAGCTCGACAGGTTCGTTCCTGAAAAGCCTTGACCTGCCGTTTGCCCGTCCGGTAAGTTTTCCTGCTGTAAATGCACAGAAAAGATATGAACACATTTTCACTTAAGGCTAAAGACATCGAAAAAAATTGGTTCGTGGCCGATGCCGAGGGCCAAGTCCTGGGCCGGTTTGCGACCCGGATTGCGACGGTCTTGCGCGGTAAACACAAGCCAACCTATACGCCTCATCTTGACATGGGCGATTGTGTGGTGGTGACCAACGCCGAAAAGGTCCTTACCACTGGGAATAAAGAAGTTAAAAAGATTTATTGGCACCACACCGGCTTTATCGGCGGGCAGAAAACGATTAAGTTGGAAACCCTGCGCCAAAAGCATCCCGAACGCATCATCAAAAGTGCTGTACGGGGAATGTTGCCCCACAATAGTCTGGGCCGGAAGATGCTCAAGCATCTTAAAATATATGCCGGTCCCGACCATCCGCACCAGGCACAACTACCTAAAACATTGGAATTATAGGCAGGTGATGGCAAAAGTTCTTGCGCAAAGTATCGGGAGACGAAAAACCTCAGTTGCCAGATTGCGTCTGGAAAGTGGCAAGGGGAACATCGTGATTAATAATTCCACCCTACAGGAGTATTTCCCGCGGGTGGCCCACAAGAAAATATTGATGGACCCCTTGAAGTTATTGGAGGTGGAAGACCAGTACGATATCAAGGTGAACGTGCGCGGCGGCGGATCTTCCGGACAGGCCGGTGCCATCCGATTAGCCCTGGCGCGTGCGCTTGAGAAGGTTAATGGGGACTTCCGCCCTGCCCTTAAGCAGGCGGGCTTCCTGACCCGAGACGCCAGAGAGGTGGAGCGTAAGAAGTACGGCCAACCGGGCGCAAGAAAGAAATTCCAGTTCTCCAAACGCTAAATTACTCAAGAAATGTATGACTGATAGCTCTCAAGTGACCCTTGAAAATTTGATCAGCACCGGTGCCCATTTTGGGCATCTCACGAGCCGGTGGCACCCTAATTATAAGCCGTATATCTACATGGAGAAAAACGGCATCCATATCATTGACATCCAGCGGACGATCGAATGTCTGCAGCGCGCCATCGATGTGGTGACCAAAATTGTTCGCGATGGAGGGTCGGTCCTGTTCATCGGCACCAAGAAGCAGGCTAAGGATGTTCTGCAGCGGGAAGCAGACCGCTGTGGGATGTTCTACGTCGTGGAACGCTGGCTCGGGGGCACCCTGACCAACTTCTCCACCATCAAGCGCAGCATCAAGCGACTGCAGCAGTTGGAGAAGGATGCCGATACCCTCTATGAAAGCCTGACCAAAAAAGAAATATTACAGATGGAGCGTGAGCGTATTCGCCTGTCCGATCAACATCGAGGCATCAAGGATATGAAGCAACTGCCTGATGCCGTATTCGTGGTGGATATCAAGCAGGAATTAACAGCCGTCAAGGAAGCCCGACGCCTGGAGATTCCCATTTTCGCCATTGTGGACAGCAACAGCGATCCCCAGCTGGTCGAGTATCCCATCCCCGCCAATGATGATTCGCTGCGGGCCGTTCAGCTTGTCGTAGCGGCCTTTGCCGATGGTATCATCGCTGCCCGGGGCGGCAAGTCCTTCGAGGAAGGCGCCGGGGCGGAAGGTGAGGTGGAAGCAGTCGCTGAGACGCCCCCCAATACTGAATCAAGCAGGCCGGCGATAAGTGCTGACAAGGTCGAAAAGGTAGCCAAGCAGACATGATTTCGGCCAGTGTCGTTAAGGAACTGCGGGCAAAAACCGGCGCAGGAATGATGGATTGCAAGCGCGCTCTGGAAGCGACCCATGGTGATCTGGACACGGCTATTGATTATTTGCGCAAGTCGGGGATTGCCAAAGCGGCGACGAAAGCGGACCGGAATGCCAACGATGGTATTGTCTTCTCCTATATTCACCCCGGCTCGAAATTGGGCGTTCTCGTGGAGGTCAACTGCGAAACCGATTTCGTGGCCAATACCGATAACTTCCAGCGCTTTGTCAAAGACTTGGCCATGCACATTGCGGCTACCTCACCCAGTGTAATACACCGGGAGGAGATGCTTACTGAAGTTGTCGAGCGCGAGAAGGATATCTTCATTGAACAGACCCGGCAGTCCGGGAAGCCGGAAAATATCCTCGAGAAGATCGTTAATGGACGAATGGATAAATTCTATGCGGAGAACGTCCTTCTCGAGCAGGCATTCGTCAAGGATCCTCACAAATCCATTGAAGAATATCTAAAAGAAACCATTTCGATACTGGGTGAAAATATTATCATCTCCCGATTTGTCCGCTTCCAACTTGGTGAGGAAAGCCGGAAGAACGGCAGTAGCACCTAGTTCGCCTTCCTCTTTCTTTCATGGCCGAGTTACCCTATCGCCGCATCCTTTTGAAGATGAGCGGGGAAATTCTTGCAGGTGACCGGGGCTTCGGCATTGATCCCGCCATTGTCAGCAATCTTGCCGGTCAGGTTAAAGCCGTGGTCCAGGCTGGTATACAGGTGGGGATCGTTATCGGCGGGGGTAATTTCTTCCGGGGTGAAGCCATGGCCGAGAGCGGCATGGACCGGGTGACCGGCGATTACCTCGGCATGACCGCCACAATCATGAACTCGGTCGCCTTTCAAAATGCCCTGGAAAACATCGGCCTGGATACCCGGGTCCTCAGCGCCTTGACCATGGTCCAATTGGCCGAGCCCTACATCCGCCGCCGGGCCATTCGCCATCTGGAAAAAGGGCGGGTCATTATCTGTGCGGGTGGAACCGGCAATCCATACTTTACCACCGATACGGCTGCCGTGTTGCGCGGCATCGAAATAGGCGCCGATGTGATTATGAAAGGCACCAAGGTGGATGGGATCTACGACGCCGATCCGATGACGAACGCCCAGGCCAAACGATTCGGGCAACTCACCTATGAGGAAGTCCTTCAGAAAAAATTGAGGGTCATGGATCTTACGGCCGTGACCTTGTGTATGGAAAATAAGCTGCCCATTATGGTCTTTGATATCCGGCGAGACGGTAACATGTTAAAGGCTGCAACCGGGGAACCCATTGGAACCATTGTGACGGAGGGAACGAGCCATGATCAATGAACTGCATGCCGATTCCAAAGCCCGCATGGATCAGGCCATCGAGCATGTCCGCCAGGAGTTGGCGACGCTGCGTACCGGACGGGCAAACCCCAGGATGGTGGATCAAGTGAGGGTGGACTACTATGGCAGCTACCAGCCGCTGAAAACCCTGGCCTCTGTTTCCGCCCCGGAGCCCCGCCTGCTGGTCATCGAGCCCTATGATAAGACGCAATTGGACAATATCGGGAAGGCCATTGCTCAGGCTAACCTGGGGTTCACCGTGAACAATGATGGCAATGTCCTCCGACTGCCTGTGCCGGAATTGACGGAAGAACGTCGCAAGGAGCTGGTAAAAGTGGCCCATCACACCATTGAAGAAGGGCGGGTGGCGGTTCGGAATATACGGCGGGAGGCCAACAACGAATTGAAGAGCCATGCCAAGGAACATGAAGTTTCCGAGGATAACCTCCACCGGGCCATGGATAATTTCCAGGAGCTCACCGATGAGCACATCAAAATACTGGATGAGCTGTTGGCCACCAAGGAAAACGAGATTTTGAACGATTGACCCATTGGCGCACCTGAGGTATCAAGCGCGAAAAAAGCGGGCATAGTCGCCCGCTTTTTTTATGGCCGTTAGGTATGTGACGTGAGGATCAGCAGCGGGAGTATCCGCAGCCGGGGCAGGTGACACAGCCGCTCTCATGGACCACGGGTCCGCCACAATCGGGGCAAGTGGTCGTGAATTTGGGCTCGGTACCTTGCTTGGGCGCATCCGTGGCGCTCATGGATGTCTCGATACTGGTTAGCAGAATCGTGCCACCCGGGTGGGTATCCCCGGTGGCAGGGCGGGCCGAACCCGGTTGGCTCAACAGTTTCTTCTGCAGGTAGTCATCCAGAGCCTGGCCGATGGCGTCGGGGGTGGAGAGGATCAGGCGGCCGTTCTCCCACGTCGGGTTGGGGCCGCTGATGCCCTTCAGCTGCCTGACAACCTCCCCCGGATCGACACCCGACCTGAGGGCGAGGGAGATCAGCCGGCTGATAGCCTCGGCCTGGGTAGAGGCCATCCCTCCGGCTTTACCAATGGTCGTAAAGACTTCGCACAGGCCCTCGTCGTCCTCGTTGATCGTAATATACAGATTGCCTTCTCCGGTCCGCACGCGCCGGGTCACCCCGTAGGTGATCTCCTGCCGGCGCCGGGGATGGAGGGCCTGCCTCGGGGTCTGGGGATTCTGGTGGGCTTGCGCCTCGGCAGGCTCGGGCGTGGGCCGTACCGGTTTATTCATCTGGGCCGGGTCTTCAGCCGAATCGGCTGGCTGGGAGGCGCCGATGGCATCCTCCAGGTCGGCT
>JADFNF010000084.1 GCA_022563485.1 Fidelibacterota bacterium
GAATGATCCCTAAGCGATGTTGGTCTCCATGAATGTTGCATCTATATCCAGGAAAACAAAAATTGTTGTCACCATCGGGCCAGCCTCTGCCGATCGGGAAACCGTGCGCCGGCTGCTGGTGGCCGGCATGAACGTGGCCCGCATTAACACCTCCCATGCCGATCAGCAGGAGATCGGCGCCCTGATCACGACCCTGCGGGCGGTGGCCAAAGAGGAAGACTATCTGTTGGGGATTCTCCTGGACCTGTCGGGACCGAAAATCAGGGTCGACAATATCCCAGCTGAAGGCCGGAAACTCACCACCGGAGACCAGTTCATTCTGGGACATGGCGACCTGGTGGATATTGCGGTTCGCCCCGATGTGGAATTCAAAGGTGTGGAAGAGCATGCCCGGGTCATGCTGGATGATGGGCGGTTGGAGTTGCAGGTGTTGGAGCGGCTTTCATCCTCAGCCCTGCGAGTCGAGGTGGTCTATGGCGGCCTGCTTGAGGCCAACAAAGGGGTCAACTTCCCTGGAATAGCGCTTGGCGTCCCTTCCCTGACGGCCAAGGATGAGGCCAATCTGCGCTTCGGCTTGGCCCAGGGGATCGATTGGGTGGCCCTCTCCTTCGTTCGCTCTCCTGAGGACCGCCAGGCCCTGGATAAGATTTTTGACGAGGAAGGGATACGGGTGCCGGTGATGGCGAAAATCGAAAAGCCGGAGGCCGTGGCCCGGTTGGATGAGATCATCGAAGTTTTTGACGGAATCATGGTGGCCCGGGGCGATCTAGGTGTGGAGATGCCGTTGGATGAGGTGCCCCTCATTCAGAAGCGCATCATTCTGCAGTGCAATACCGCCGGGAAACCGGTGGTGACGGCGACCCAGCTCCTGGACAGCATGGTAACCGCGCCAACGCCCACCAGGGCCGAGGTCAACGATGTGGCCAATGCCATTATCGACGGCACCGATGCGTTGATGCTATCCAACGAGACCGCCGTGGGCAGCTATCCGGTGAAGGCGGTAGAGACCCTCCATTCCATCGCCTGTACCATTGAACGGGCTACGGTGGGCGACCAGGCGAAACGGCGGTCAGGCGATTACAAGCATACGCTCAGCACCTCCATCAGTCATGCGGCGTGCACAGTCGCTGACGATATTGGCGTGTCGGTTATTGTGACCATGACGCACAGCGGCGTGACCACCCGAGGGGTATCACGTTTCCGTCCCAAATCCACCATCGTGGCCCTGTCCCCAAATGTTTCAACCTGCCAACAGCTGCAACTCAGTTGGGGGGTCATCCCCCTGTCGGTGGAGGAATATCCCAACACCGACGAGATGATAACCCACGCCGAGCGAATCATTCTGGATAAGGGGTTCATCACGCCGGGAAGCTATTTCGTCTTTACCGCCGGTGTGCCCATTGGCCGGTCCGGCACAACCAACCTGTTGAAGGTGCAACAGGCAGGATCGGCATAAACGGGTCTTCCATGCTCGCCGGAATAGACCGATGGGCCGGGATGATACTCTGCCTGACGGGGGCTTCGCTCCTGCTGGCCGGACCTGGCAAGCAGGCGACAAGACCAGCCCTCCAACAGTTGGTGAACAACAGCGACCTCATTGTGGTGGGTTCGTTTCACCCTGGGGCGGCGGATAGCACCACGACAGACCCCCAGCGGTCCCAGACCGTCCTCCCCGGATCGGTGAGCATCGAGGAACTCCTGTGGGGGGACATGTTCAGCTTTTTGATGGGGGGGGCCGTGGCGGGTGAGGAGGAGATCACGGTGGAATGGCAATCGGCCCCCAAGGCGCCGCCCCCCGATAGGGGCCAGCGGGGTATATGGTTGCTCGAGAAAACAACTGAGGGCGGCTACCGGGTCGGCGAGGGACAGTTCCTCGATCTCAAATACAGGCGTAAGGTCATGCGGGCCCTGCGCAAGGACATGGTCATACTACGTGCAGGACGGTTCCAACCGGCGGCGAGCCGGGTCGTGGAGTTGGTCTTCAGGAACGCTCAAAAGCGGGATGCCTTGGTGCCCGAATATCGCTATGAAGAGGGCATCCTTACCCTTCATCCCCGGGTGACACTCACCGTCCAGGCCATGTCCTCGGACCAGCGATCCAAACCGGTGGCCGTGGTTCCAGTGGCCGGCGGGATGCAGGAGCTTGATGATCAGGATGAGATCGTGGTGCAATCCGGGGAGGAGTATCGGGTGTCGCTTAACCTGGAAGAGCTGTTCAACCTCGAGCCGCGGACCCACTACGAGGTGCGGTTTCAGGTCAAGGGTTTTGGGAAAAGCACGCTGATCTTGCCGCCCATGCCCTGAGAGGACACCGGCCCATCGCCGGTAGCGTTATTTACGACTTCAGCGTTGTGCTTGCAAGTTCCGCATAATCATCTGTTGAACTTTGGGATTGCCTGGCATGGTGCGGTGCTCAAGACAATCGATCAGAACCTCATCGGCACTATCCATCTCAGGGGCTTGATCGCTGTACAGGACGATTTTATCTCCCTTATCTGTGAAATAGTAATGCTCACTGAATAGTTTTCGCTTTACGGCCCGGATGTTTGTTTTTCCTGACTTCAGCGTACGAAATCGAAATCCGCTCAGGGTGGGATCGCAATTCCCCGCAATAATGTAATGTTCCGTTTCGACCCGCCCCCAATCCATCTTTGCCAGGGCCTGCTGGAAAAGCTTCCCCCGCTTCAGCCCGGCTTCAATAAAGTCCTTGAAATCCAGCCGCCGGGCGTGAGCCAATTCAGGAGCCTGGTCTGGCAAGAGCACGGCACACTGCTGCTCGAATGAGGCCCATTCAACATCATCGAACAGGCCGATGCCATACTTCATCCAGGTTTCGATGTCGAAGATATCCAGCGCAACCGGATTTCCCTCATCATCGATGAACATGGACTCCGTATCCAGTGGCAGTATCTGGTATAGGGAGGGCATGGTGAAGGTCACCCACCGGGATGTGGTCACGAACGGCATGATATATTCACCTTCGTTAAGCGCTTTGAAGGCTTTGTAGGAGCCGCGGTTAGGTGTCCCCAGCAAAAAAAGTTTATCAATATTCCGTGCCCCGGAATAATCCGGCTCCGGCAAATGGTCCCCATCGATCACTCCGGTGATCACATCCTTCGTCCCATACATCATATAGTATTTCGCAATCACTCCTCCCAGACTGTGCGCGATGAGAGTCACTTTCAGATCGGGATCCTGGTTGACGCTTTGGATTGCCGCGATACGCTCCCCAAGCAGCATGGCCCCTTCCACCAGGTCCCGCCGCCAGTCATAGGGGAAGAGAAAAAGGTTATCGCTGGCTGTGCAATGCTCGATATCGCCCAACTGGCAACCCTGATGAGCGAATGCATCGATGAGGCCCTTGTAAACCTTCACTTCGAGAATCCGGTTAATCATCTTGTAGCTGGTCAACAGTGAGGTCGGGACCAGCCGATCCCGGTTTGCCTGTATGGGTCTGGCGTCAATGGGGAGTTCAAGCCCGTCCTGGTCCGGGCGAATCAGCGCCTCATGAGGATTTAGGCCTTTCAAGTCCAGCACCTTGCCCCAAACCACAGCCTGGGTTACAGGATCCACAAGCTGGGTACCCATCATTCCCGGAATGATGATCACCGGGCTGTTAAAGGGGGGCAGTGCAGGGAACGCAGTTTTTACCCCAGTCCGAGGAGCGCATGCGAACCCGGCCACTGTCACCAGCCCCATGAAACCAAACTTTACGAGCGATCCCTTCAGCATGATCCCACTAATTGTCCTGCAAGTCGTTCATAATGCAATAGTAGTGGAATTAAAACCGCCAGACAAGTAAACTTCTTCATATTGACCCGTGCCTGTCATATGCCTCGTTGAATGGAACCATTTGATCGATCATGGCTGAGGCGGATTGACTGGTAGCAACGGGCAGAGACAGTTGAAAACATGCGGTATTTCCGGGTAAAGTTACTTATATTTCAGAAGGATTGCTCATCTAGGTGTACTATCGCGTGGATTAGAAGGAGTTGACCCATGATCATGAAACGAATCATTGTGGTAGCCCTGGTAAACTTCTCTTTGCTCTGGGGACAGGCTGTACCTACTGATCAAATCATCTATCCTACGGCGGAAGTACTCGCCGCCAATCACCTAAACGCCCAGGGCGGATACGTCAATCTGGTGGGGCGGGAAGGCTGGCGGCCGGCCCTGCGATTCGGCATTGGGGGCCATGTCGAGTTTGAATGGACCCGGCTGGGTTTTTACAGCGACCTGGTAGGGACCCGGCGGACCATTCCCACGGCGGGCGTCAAGTTGCGCCTGCCCACCCCATTCAAGTCCTTCCACATGGCTGCGTCCCTTTACAACGCCCAGCAGTGGGACTACCACCCCTCAAGCGTGTATGCGGATGGCGTGCGGAATTTATCTTATGACGAGAACTATGGGAGCCTTAAAGATCGGTACGGCGTGATTCTGAATCAGGTGGATTTCGAAAGCATCTACTCACGGTTCGATGTGCTGGCCAGCTGGGAAGTGGTGGAAGGGTTCCGGCTCCATTCCGCCGTCTACATGCTGGAAGCGAAATCCAGGAATCTGAACGTCGTTTGGACAGAAAAAGACTCCGTGTTTCAGTACGACTCCTATTCGGACTCGAAACAGCGCAAGAACCAGCTGGTCGGCTTCGGGCTGGGCCTGAACTATGCCATCGATTCTCATTTGACCTACCTTGTGCAGTGGGTGATCCAGCCCCAGTACCACTTCGACTTTGGGGCCAAAAGGCTGACCCTTGAACCCCGGCATGTCTGGATTGTCGGTGCGCGGTACCGCATCTTTAACGTCCTGCTAGTCGATTTCGGCGTGTTCAATGACGAGTTTGAGGGCA
The DNA here is from genome assembly GCA_022563485.1 of Fidelibacterota bacterium. Taxonomy (GTDB): domain Bacteria; phylum Fidelibacterota; class Marinisomatia; order SCGC-AAA003-L08; family TS1B11; genus JADFNF01. The sequence continues at coordinate 4,847 of JADFNF010000084.1, forward strand.
CCCTCTCCGATGTGCAGGTCTATTCCATGTTGAACCTGCTGTGGGATGTCACGCAAATTAAAGGGTGGTTTGAGCATAAGTAGCTAGGGGCAGCCAGGCCCGCAGCGCCGCCTTCACCGGCTGCCTGAGTAAAATCTCTAGATGACGGTTTTCACCAAGGTCTTGATACGGGTGACCAACTCGGCGACCCGGCTGAAGGATTCCACCCGCGCTCCTCGAAGGGGCAGGGGTGGCGGCTCCGTCCAACCCAGCAGCAGGAGCGGTTTGTTGTTATTCAGGGCCAGGGCTATTTCAGACCGGGTGCCAGGACCGCCTGGCAGGGCCACCACCACATCGCTGGAGAGAATATTGATAATGTTCCGGCCGTCGCCCAGACCAGTGCGGATGGGCAGGGTAAGGTAGGGAGATGCCCGGCGCAGGTCCCGGTCGGGTAGGACACCAACCACCCACCCGCCAGCCGTTGCGGCCCCTTCTGAGACGGCCGCCATCACCCCGGCGTTGCGGCCCCCACTGAGGACCACCCACCCTTCTGTTGCCAGGGCTTGACCCAGATCTCGTGCCAGCAGGCTGATCTCCTGCGGCACCTCGCCGCCCCCCATGACGCCGATGATCGGTGGACGTGGTCCCGTCATTTCCGCGAGCCGTCCCGCCTGGCTGGCTGCTGAGAGCCGTGTATCACAGACTTTTCCTGACCGAGGGGGTTGCCATTATCCGGCTCCAATTTAGGCTGGCGGGGCAACTCGTGGGGCTAAATTGTCCTGTGATCTATGGATTGGGCGGCCTAATTTCAGCCTTGAAGTGAGCCGACTGCATCAATCAGGAGTTGTCCCTCGGGCTGGTAGGCCCTGCATTCCCTTTTTCCCAACCTCCGACAGGAGGTTTTCTTTTACCCGAAAGTAGAGCGCCGTTGAAGAAGGTGAAAACTAAACTGATGGATGCCGCCGCCTTCGAGCGCACCCTCACCCGCCTGGCCCACCAGATCATGGAGCGGCACCAGCAGCTGGATCAGGTGGCCATCATTGGCGTGCAGACCCGGGGCGAGCCCCTGGGCCGTCGGATCGGCGACCTGATTCAAAAGCATGGGCATCGTAGCATCAAGTTCGGGACCGTGGATGTGACCTTCCACCGGGACGATTTCCGGACCCACCTGCCATCGCCCCAGGTGGGGCCAACCCAAATCCCCTTTGCCGTGGATGACCTGCACATCATCCTGGTGGATGATGTGCTCTACACCGGCCGGACCGTGCGGGCCGCCATCAACAGTATCATGGATTTCGGTCGTCCGGCTTCTATTGAGCTGGCCGTCCTGGTGGACCGGGGCCACCGGGAGCTTCCAATCCAGGCCGATTATCTGGGCATCAACCACCCCACCTCGATCAACGAGCATATCCACGTCCATGTCACCGAAGTTGACGGGATCGACGAGGTTCTGCTCTTGGAATATGACACGTGAGGGAACCGGCCATTTCGTTGCACCATCTCCTCGGCCTGGAGGGGGTCTCCCGGCAGGATATTCAAATCCTGCTCGATACGGGCTTCCGGTTTCGGGAAGTGTTGGAACGGCCCATCAAAAAAGTACCCACCCTCACGGGGGTCAACGTGGTCAATCTGTTTTTCGAGAACTCGACCCGTACCCGGATATCATTCGAACTGGCGGAGAAGCGCCTCAGCGCCGAGGTCATCACTTTTTCGGTGGCCAGTTCCAGCCTGAGCAAGGGGGAGGGTTTGAAAGACACGGTAAGGAACATCCACGCCATGAAGATGGATGCGGTGGTCATGCGCCATCCGTCACCGGGGGCGGCGGTGCAGCTGAGCCAGTTCGTTGACGCCGCCGTCATCAACGCTGGAGACGGGGCCCATGAGCATCCCACCCAGGGCCTCCTGGATATGATGTCTCTCCAGGAAAAATTCGGCCACCTGGAAGGGCTGAAGGTGGGGATCATCGGGGATGTGGCCCATAGCCGGGTGGCCCGCTCCAACATTTTCGGCCTGCTGACCATGGGGGCCGAGGTGACCGTCTGCGGCCCCGGACACCTGATCCCGCCCTACATCGAGGATCTGGGGGTCGGGATCAATCATGACGTGGACGAGCTGCTGACCTGGGCCGATGCGGTGAATGTGTTGCGCATTCAGCGCGAGCGCCAGGGGGTGGGGTTGATCCCGTCCATTCGCGAGTACCGCAGCCAGTTCGGCATCACCAATGAGCGGCTGGCCCGCCATAAAAAGAGCATAATCATTCTCCATCCTGGACCCATCAACCGGGGGGTGGAAATTGACAGCGATGTGGCCGACGGCGATCAAGCCATTATCCTGGACCAGGTGCTCAACGGGGTGGTCATCCGCATGAGTGTGCTCTACCACCTTTTGGGGGCGCGGGTGCCCCAGGAAACCAACTGATGGGCCAGCAGGCAGCCCTCCCCAAAGAGCTGCTCATTACCGGGGGCAAGATCTACGATCCGGCCACCGGGAAGTCCCGGCGGGAGGACTTGGGGGTCAAGGACGGGCGGCTGGTGGACCCGGCCAGTCTCAGGCCGGAGAAGGCTCAGGTGCTGGACGCCACGGGGTGCGTGGTCACCCACGGCTTTATCGATATCCATGCCCATTTCCGGGAGCCGGGCCGGGAGGACAAGGAGACCCTGGTTACCGGGTCCCAGGCGGCCCTGGCCGGGGGCTTTACCCGGGTGTGCGTGATGCCCAACACCGATCCGCCCATCGATTCCCCTGAAGGGGTGCGGGCGACCCTGGAACGGGCGGAGGGCCTGCCGGTGAGGGTCCAGGTCATTGGGGCCATCACCAAGGGGCAGCGCGGGGAGGAGTTGGCCGAACTGCGGGAGATGCGGGCGGCCGGGGCCGTGGCCTTTTCCGATGATGGCCAGCCCATCCGGGACGGCCAGCTGCTCAAGCGGGCCCTGCAGTACACGAAAGATTTGGGCGTTCCGGTGATCAATCATGCTGAAGATGTGCACCTGCGGGCCGATGGCGTGATGAATGAGAGCGCCCTGTCCACCCGGCTGGGGCTTCCGGGCAATCCCGTCGAGGCCGAAGGGGCCATGATCTATCGCGATCTCCTGCTGGCCCAGGACACCGGGGGCCGGGTACACATCCCCCATATCAGTACGGCCCTGGGCGTGGCCCAGGTACGGGCCTTCAAGGGACTGGGATTGGCGGTCACCGCTGAGGCCACCCCCCATCACCTGGGCCTCACCGAGGAACTGATGCGCGGGTTTAATACCCAGGCCAAGGTGGCGCCCCCCCTCCGCACCGAGGAGAATCGCCAGGCGGTGGTGGCAGGATTGCTCGACGGGACCATCGATTGCATTGCCACCGATCACGCCCCGCACACAGTGGAGGAGAAAGAGCAGGACATGCTCCGTGCGCCGTTCGGGATGATCGGCCTGGAGTCGGCCTTTGGGCTGGTCCACACGACACTTCGCGCCGCCGGTATGGACATCGAGGGCATCATCAATCTGCTGACCGCGGGCCCCGCTGCCGTCATGGGCTTTGATCTGACCCCGTTGAAGCCCGGCTCCCCGGCGGAGCTGGTGGTGCTGCGACCCGACGAGGAGTGGACCTTCACTCGGGAGGATATCTATTCCCGCTCCCGCAACAGCCCCATGCTGGGCATGACCTTTACCGGCCGGGTGGTGGCCACCCTCACGCCCAACGGCTGGTTCATTCAATCCTGAAAATGTGAGGGGCTGAAGGCTCGTTGACATTTCCCGGGGATACGGGTAACTTTTTCCGATGGAAAAGAATTATAAACCGGTGGATGCCAAGGTTGATTTTCCCCTTCAGGAGCGCAAAATCCTCCAGTGGTGGAAGGAAAACCGGACCTTTGAGAAACTGGTGGCCAAGAATGCAGGCAAACCCCGCTGGTCCTTCCTGGATGGTCCCATTACCGCCAACAACCCCATGGGGGTCCACCACGCCTGGGGACGCACCTTAAAAGACCTGTTCCAACGCTACCGCGCCATGCAGGGCTATGAGCTGCGCTACCAGAACGGCTTCGATTGCCAAGGGCTGTGGGTGGAGGTGGAAGTCGAACGGGAGTTGGGCTTTAAGTCCAAAAAGGACATCGAAACCTACGGCGTGGAGCGGTTCGTCAACCGTTGCAAAGAGCGGGTGCGCAAGTATGCG
>JADFNF010000002.1 GCA_022563485.1 Fidelibacterota bacterium
GCGGAGTTTTTGGTGGTGCCCCAACGATAGGGAGGACCAGGCCTGTTGATGATACTGCCTGAGCAAAAAACTTCGTGTGAGTGGGACATTGTCATAATAGTAGGGCCGCACCGTGCGGCGGTCGACATAGACGCCACCGGCCCAGGTGGATGCCTCGCGATAAAAACTGCGGCTGAGTCCTATTGATTGCAGTGCCAATTCTTCGGCCTGGCGGTATTGAACCCTGGCGGTCCACCAGCTCCCCAGCAGGCGTTTTTCGTAGAGTGAAAACGCGACGCCTCTGGGAATATCACGGTCACTCCGCCAATTGTAGCTGGCCCGTATGCTCTGGCCGTTCCCCAGAAAGTTATTGTCTTTCATGGTGGCCCGGGTGGCGATGATGCCCCCTTCCTGCTTATAAGAGCCCCCGAATTCCAGAGACCATGTATCGCGCGCGTATACGGTAAGGTCGATGGTCTGATCATCCAGGGTATCCCTGTGTATAGATACCTCGCCGATGATGTCCAACTTCCGCAAATTGCGCTCGGTCTCTTCCACCAGTTCAGGGTCATAGACATCCCCTTCCTTGAAGAGCAGTTCATTGCGGATGACCTGCCATTTCGTCATAATGTGCAGTTTATTGACCATGCGCGGGATAATCTGATGACCGCTGAAGTTGTCTTTATCCAAGATCGGTTTACGAACAATGGTCACGCGGCCGATCCGGTAGGGGCGGGTCTCGCCTACCTCTGCCCATGTGGCTGTTATGAGAATCAGGGCCAGGAGCATGGGGGCATGAAGGTTCTGGATGGACCCGAACCGGGGCATGATCACTCGGCACTGCCGCTGAAGCCGGTACAGAGAAACAGAGTGATGGAGCGCAGCTTTTGGCCGCGCCAGGTGATGTCCACCCGCTCCAGGAACCGGTGGTCAGTGAACGCGCGAGCCACCGCCGGGGGTAGGGTGTCGGTGTTGGTTATATAGAGCACCTCTTGGCCTGACAGCAGCGCCGACCGCTGCCAAGTATCATATTGGTTGGGCCTGCGGTGGGGCGCGAAGGTAGTGACTTGGGGGTGGTCCGGCAAGTGGTAGGCCAGGAGCGCGGCATATTGGTAACGGTCGGCGACGATCAGTCGCGGTTGCCCTTCGGCGGAGCGGTGGACCGCGACCCTGGCGGCCACCTGGTCCCAGCCCACGGCTCGGGCCACGGGATGCTGCCGGGCAGGGATCGGTAGCAGTGATGCATGCATTTCAATAAACGCCAGTAGTGTCAGACCGACGCTCACGGCGATGCTTAGACCGGCCAGAAGCGGGGCGAACTTAATTTTACGCCAGGTCTGCTCATAGGCGGCAGTCAGGAGCAGGGAGCCGGCCACGTAGGTGGGCGCGGCCCAATTTGCTTCAGTCCTGGACGTCAAGGCGGTGAGCATGAAAAATAAAAAGATAGCTGCCGATGTGACCGAGAGGAACAGATAGGCCCGGTTATTTTCCTTAATCCCCCGTATCAAACCGTGTCCAATCGCGGCCAGGAAGCCCAAGAACAATAAGGGGCTGACCACCGCCGCCTGCCCGCCGATATATTCGACCAGATAGCGGAGAGAGACGGTTTTCGGAGTCCCGATGCCGTGGTGGAGCTGAAAGCGAAACGACACCCAGGCGTGCTGATAATTCCACCAGATCACTGGCATGAACACCAGAAAGGCGCACAGCACCATCAGATAGGGACCGGGCTCCCTAAGCCAATGCCGGTCGTCTCTGGATAATGCTAGATAAATAAATATGGCAGGCAGCAACAATATGGCGGTGTACTTGGCAAGCAGGCCCAGGCCAATCACCAGGCCCCCGATGATCCAGTGTGACAGCGTAGAGTGCTGGAGGGCCCGCCAGACCAGGTGCAGGGCAAGCGTCCAGAAGAAGAGTTGGGGGATGTCCGGCGTCATGATCATGGCACCGACGGCATAAAGCAGGGTCGTATTTAAGATGACAATGGCGGCAAAGGCGATTTGGGGCGTAAACATTTTCCGGCCCATGTCATAGATCAGCAGCGATACCCCACCCGTCAACACGAAGGCGCTGAACCGGACAGCAGTGGCGGAATGCCCCCCCAGCCAAGTCGTCAGGGCGATGAGCCAGGCGACCATCGGAGGATGATCGAAGTAACCCCAGGCCAGTTGGCGCGACCATTCCCAGTAGTAGGCCTCGTCAGCCACCAGACTCACGTGCTGCATCGTGAAAAGCTTGATACCGGTCAAAAAGACCACGAACAGCAGGGCAGAGAGATCGTAGTTCATTGTACCGTGACGGCTGAACACCCATTTATCGGCAAATCTGAAATTGACCATCAGGCCCGCCCCAATGCCGAACAGATTCCAGACCAGGACTTTCGACACTTCCCAGCCAAAAAAAGTGGCCAGGAGATTGACGGTAAACAGTTGGACCAGGAAGGCCGCCATCGCCGAGATGTAATACTTGAGCAGGGTGCCAAAGGGTGATCCGATTTGATCTGTCATCCGATCTTTCCAGGTCCAATGATAGTTCAACAGGAAGTTCGTTATCACGGAGACGACCCAGCCAAATAGCACCGCACTGTTGGTGCGAAGAATATCAGAAGTGATATCGCTTGACAGGAAGAGTGATAATCCGGTCACCGCCTCATTGACCAATATGCCCGACGCGCCCACGGCTGCGAATTTTAAAAACCGCTGTCGGGCGCCAAACTGGATCAGTTTACGAATCGGCATGGGTAGCTGGAGGGGCTTCCTTTTGGCATGGAAATGGTAACACGGGACGATCAACCCTATGGGTTTACTGAATAAGTTAAGTGCGTCCCACCGTCGGCAAGCATGATTTTATACTCTTACCTCAGGTTGGGCTTGGTCCGTCCGGCACCCGAGTAAATACTCTTGATGGGGTGCGGTTACCCTCCCTTCCCGCCGCGCGCTATCAATGATGTATGTTCTTCCACTGCCAACACCCAAACCTGTCCTGGACGGGTGGCAAGGTCATAAATATGGACTATACAATACGAATTGCGGAGCAGGCAGGGGGCTAGCCCGAAACCTAGGGGTTAGACGGCCACACCTCCAACTCCCTTTCGCCCCTCAACACCTAAACACCGGACCGGCGCCGATCCGCCGTCCGAAGGCAGAGCCTACCGGTTCAGCATCTTGATGATGGGATCGAAGCGGGCCAGGTTGGTCTTATGGGCATCGTAGGAGAAGACGCAGACCGCCTCGAAGCCATAGAGCCGGGCCAGGCGTATTTTTTCAGCCGTGGCGGCGGCATCCTGATTGTAGTTGGCCACCCCCATGATCACCCGCTTTTTAAGTCGCTCGGGGAGCGAGCGGGACATGCCGGTGATCACCTCCAGGAATTCGCTGCGGGCCGGCGTGTAGTTCATGGGGAGGGCATAATCGAGGATGCCGTCCTGTAGCCATTGGGCCCAGTCCTGATAGTACTTATTGCGGGCCACCTGGGCATGGGGCTTTACCGCGGCCGTGAGGAGAGTCTCCCTCCCGCTGATGGTAATGATGGCATGGAGGGCGGTGATAAGCTCAGTAACCTTCTGCCGGCGGTAGTCATCCCAGATCGTTAACTTTTCACTGGCCTCCCGACCGTCTGCATGCTCAGCGGCCAGGGTGCGCGGCAGGCTGATAGCCCGGGGATCGAAGCCATGCCGGGCGCGAAAGACCATGAGCCCCTCCTCGTTGTAACCGTAGTCCAGATCGTAATAGCGACTGTAGTCCAGGTGCAGACCATCAATGGCATAATTGAGGATAATCTCGGTGAATACGGCCTGCAGGTAATCGTTTACCTCCGGGTGGATGGGTGAGAGATAAATCCCTTCGAAGGACTTATCCCGGGGCGCGGCCAGATCGATGTCCCGCAGGCTCAGGCCGTTGGCATTCACGTCCAGCCACTCGGGGTGCATATGGTAAATATGGCTGGTCGTGGCCGGTGGGGTCCGCGCTGACCACAGGAGGTAGGTGGTGACCCAGGCGTGGACATTCAGCCCCAGCTCGTGACCCCGGGCAACCGCGTAGCCCAACGGATCGAACTGGCTGTCTCGAATGTAAGGACTGCGAGGTACGATGAGTGAGCGGTAGTAGGCATCACCTCGTCCCCGGACCTGCACAAACACATGGTTGAAACCGCTTTCCCTGGCGAACACCAGGGCGGCCTCCACCTCCTCCCGACTTACCATGCTCTCCCGTACGATCCAAAGACCTTTGATACGCAACGGCTCCAGGGGGTCGGCAGCCATCCTGGTCATGAAAAGAAAAAAGGCAGCTAAAACGGCCACCTTTCGAAACATAGGACGGGTGCGAGTCAACAATATGCCGCTAGTGACAGGGCGAGCAGGCTGGCACCTTACTTCTTGGCCTTCTTGTCCGCGGTGGCGCTCCCCTCCGCACTTTCAGCGGGCACCGAGCCGATATCCACCAGTTCCACCAGGGAAACCGGTGCGCGATCATTGGTCCGAGGACCCAGTTTGATAATGCGCGTATAACCGCCGGGCCGGTCGGTATACTGCGGTGCGATCTCATTAAATAGTTTTTCAGCTATCATCTGGCCGTAAGCGCCCGGTATGGCTCGCAGCACCTGCCGCCGGGCATGGAGCGTGCCCTGCTTGGCGAATGTGATGAGGGGCTCGACGAAGCGACGCAGCTCCTTAGCCTTGGCGTCGGTGGTTTTAATTCGCTTATGAATGATAAGGGACGCCGCCAAGTTCCTCAAGAGGGCCTTGCGGTGACTAGCCTTACGATTCAGTTTACGACCCCTTTTCAGATGTCGCATGATGCCTTCATCCTCTCTAATTCCCTATGAGGCTGTCGTCGATCTTCATGCCGAAATAGAGCCCCATTTCGCCTAATTTTTCCTGTAACTCCGTCAGCGACTTGCGCCCAAAGTTCTTGAATTTGAGCATCTCATTCTCTTCTTTGGTCACCAGCTCGTAGATTGTCAGGATACCCGCCGCCTGCAGGCAATTGTGACTGCGGACCGACAGTTCCATTTCATCGATGCTCTTTTTAAGCAAGCTGCGCAGTTGGATTCCCTGATCGTTTATTTTGTCTTCCACATCAGCGATCTGGGGCGACTCCTCAAAGGTGAAGACATCGACCAGGCTATGGATCTGCCTTGCCGCGTAATTCACTGCGTCCTTGGGAGTCGTGGACCCATCGCACTTCACCTCCATTGTGAGGCGCTCAAGCTGGTCTTTGGAAGCCGGTAGAGGCTTTACATCGAAAGTAACGCTGGTCACCGGATTATAGATAGCATCGAGGAAGATCGTACCGATGGGGGCATCGGGTAACTTATTCTTCTCGGCGGAGACATACCCCTTGCCCCGGTTAATCCGAATCTCCATCTTGACTTTTTTCTTGCCGTTGAGGGTAAAGATTTCCAGGTCAGGATTGAGGACCTTGAACTGGGCCGATGCCTTACCGATGTCGCCGGCCTTGAACACCCCTTTACTTTCCAGAGTGAGCATGACGGGATCCGGCTTCAGTTCACTGAGATTAAACCGCACCTGCTTGAGGTTGAGGACGATATCAGCCACATCCTCGATGATGCCATCGACGGTAGAAAATTCGTGCTGGACACCATCGAGTTTGATGGAGGTGATGGCTGCACCAGGAATCGCTGTCAATAGAGTCCGGCGCATGGCGTTCCCCAAGGTGATACCATAACCCCGTTCCAGGGGTTCTACGACAAAGGTAGCATGCCGGTCGCTGTGCTCCTCAATCCGATGCTTGCTCTGACTGTCCATATCTGCCATTAATCTTCCTTCGCGCATACATTACTTAGAGTATAATTCGACGACGAGTTGTTCATTAACCTGCTCGGGAATCTCGTCGCGCTGTGGCGTGGCCAACAATACCCCGGTCATCTGGGCTTTATCCAGATCAAGCCAAGGCATCTGGTTGTCATCCATAATCCGTCGCATGGCATCATGGATGATCTCTGATTTCCGGCTTTTTTCCCTTACCTTGATCACGTCTCCCGGTTTGAGATGGTATGAGGGAATGTTCACCACCCGATCATTGACCATCAAGTGCTTATGGTTGACCATCTGCCGGGCGGCCCTGCGGGTTGGTGCAAATCCGATCCGGTAAACGGTGTTGTCCAGCCGCATTTCCAACATGGTCAGCAGGTTCTGGCCGGTTGGCCCTTCCTGGTTGGCCGCCTTTTTGAAGTAGTTGCTGAACTGGCGCTCCAGTACGCCGTATAATTGCTTGATCCGCTGCTTCTCGCGGAGCTGGAGTCCGTAGGTGGATACTTTTCTCCGTCGCATGTTGCCATGCTGTCCGGGAGGATAGTTCTTTTTCATCGACGAAAACTTCGTCGATTCGAAGACGGGATAATCCAGCCGCCTGACAATTTTCCCCCTGGGACCCAAATATTTTGCCATCTTGTCTCCTTAGACCCTGCGCCGTTTCGGTGGACGACAACCATTATGGGGGATAGGGGTCACATCCTTAATAGAGGTAATCACCAGGCCGGCCACTTGAAGCGACCGGATGGCTGCTTCACGCCCGCTGCCGGGCCCTTTGACCCGGACCTCGACCGTAGTCATGCCTAAGTCCATGGCCTCCTTGGCCGCCTTCATGGCTGCCTGCTGAGCAGCGAAAGGGGTGCTCTTACGAGAGCCTTTAAAACCACTGGTGCCCCCCGTGGCCCAGGATATCACGTTGCCGTATTTATTGGTCAACGTGATCTTGGTATTGTTGAAGCTGGCCTTGACATGTGCAAGTCCCTCAGCCTCAACGACGACCTTTCTTTTCTTTTTGCGTCCCGCTGGTCTCTGTGCCAAAGTTCTATTACTCCTCTTTCAAGCAGATCATCATTTTCGGATACCTCCCGACCGCTTGTGGCCTTTTCGGGTTCGAGCGTTGGTGTGAGTGCGTTGTCCATGCACAGGCAGACCACGCCGATGCCGGAGTCCCCGGTAGGAACCGATATCCATGAGTCGTTTGATATTCAAGTTCACTTCCGTGCGGAGTTCGCCCTCCACCTTGAATTTGTCCGAGATGATGTTCCGAATGGCCACCACCTGCTGCTCGGTAAGTTCTCTCACCGGTGTATGGAAGGACACCTTAGCCTCGGTGAGAATTTGACGTGCGGTGGTTCGCCCAATGCCATAGATGTAGGGCAAAGCATACTCCGCCGATTTGTCGCGGGGAAGATCTATCCCGGCAATTCGAGCCATAACTTTCTACCGCCCCCTGCTAGATTCGTTTGATGACATCATCCTTGCCGCTGCTTATGCCGCCCATGCACACAGATCACCCGCACCACTCCCTTTCGGCGAATCACCTTGCACTTGGCGCAAATTTTCTTCACAGATGCTCTAACTTTCATTTTTTACCTCGCTGATCGGGCCGTCATTTATATCGATAAGTGATGCGGCCTCTGGACAAATCATAGGGCGAGAGCTCTAAGGTAACCACATCCCCCGGCAGGATCTTGATAAAGTGCATGCGCATTTTGCCCGAGACATGCGCCAGAACCTTATGGCCGTTCTCCAGCTCCACGCGAAAGGTGGCGTTGGGTAGGGTCTTGATGATGGTTCCGTCGACCTGTATCCCTTTTTCTTTGGCCATAGTGTTAAGTCACCTCATAGGCTGTCAGGACCTCGGGTCCATTGCTAGTGATCACAATTGTATGCTCAAAGTGAGCTGAGGGCTTCCCATCCGCCGTTGTCACGGTCCAACCATCATCCTGGGTGACAACTTCCCGCGACCCGATATTAATCATCGGCTCAATGGCCAGGCACATGCCTTCCCGAATGACGGCCCCTTGACCTGGCCGGCCATAGTTGGGGATCTGAGGCTCCTCATGGAGCCGGGTGCCGATACCGTGGCCTACCAGCTCCCGTACCACCCCATAGCCGACCTCTTCGGCATGCTGCTGGACGGCATGCCCAATATCACCAACGGTGCCGCCTGCCACCGCAACCTTAATGCCCAGATCGAGACATTCCTTGGTCCGGGTGATGAGGTCTTGATGGGCCTGATCAATCTTCCCGACGGCAAAGGTCCGGGCGTGATCGCTATAGTAGCCGTCCTTCAAAGCCCCCACATCAAGCCCCACGATCTGACCCTCCCTGAGCGGTAGGTCCGATGGAATGCCGTGTACCACTTCGTGCTCCACCGATACACAGAGGGTGGCTGGATAGCCGTACAGTCCCTTGAAACCGGGCTCGGCATGTCGGCTCCGGATATATTTTTCGGCTTCAGAGTCGAGTTTCTTCGGAGTCATGCCCGGCTCGATCATATCACCCAACAGCCGCAATACTTCCGCCGCGATCCGGCTGCTCTGCCGAATTTTCCGGACCTCATCCATGTTTCGTAAGTGAACCATACTACCGGCGCGAGCTAGAACCGCCGGCGCCCCCTGATGCGGCCGCTTTTCAAGAATCCATCGTAATGCCGCATCAACAGGTGACTCTCAATCTGTTGGAGGGTATCCAGGGCAACCCCGACGATAATCAGGAGACTGGTCCCTCCAAAAAAACTTGCCAGGTCGTAATTGATTCCCGTGGCCGACATGAGTATATAGGGGAAGATGGCGATAAGAGCCAGAAACATGGAACCGGGCAACGTGACCCGGGTCAGAATGTTGTCAATGTACTCGGCGGTCTTCTTGCCGGGTCGGACGCCGGGGATAAATCCACCCTGCTTCTTCATGTTATCGGCCACTTCCACCGGATTAAAGGCAATGGCCGTATAAAAATAGGTGAAGAAAATAATCATGGTGCCAAACAGGAACCAATAGAAAGGATGATCGATGGCAAACAGTCCCATTAAGCCCTGCACAAAATCGTTGTCTTGAAAGTAGGTGCCCAAGGTGCTGGGAATAAACATGATGGCCTGGGCAAAGATGATGGGCATGACCCCCGCCGTATTGATCCGCAGGGGGATATGGGTGCTCTGACCACCGTAGACCTTGCGCCCCACCACTCGTTTGGCGTACTGCACCGGAATACGTCTGGTCCCCTGGGTGATGGCCACCACCGCAGCGACGATAACGACCATGAGGCCCATAAGAATAACATCCAGTAGAATATTGCGCAGCTGCTGGTTGATCAGGGTGATCTCGTTAAACAGCACCGTGGGCACCCGGGAGATAATCCCGACCATGATGATCAGGGAAATCCCATTGCCGATGCCGTGTTCGGTGATCTGTTCGCCCAGCCACATGATAAAGATTGTGCCGGTTACCATCGTAAGAACGGTCATCAACTGAAAACCGAGACCCGGATCGAGCACGACCTTTCCAATGGGCGTGTCGAGTCCCTGTAGGAAAATAGCGACACCGTAGGCCTGGACCGTCGCAATGGCCAATGTGCCGTAGCGGGTCAGTTGGGTGATCTTCCGGCGTCCCTCCTCACCTTCCTTCTGCAGCCGCTGGAAGTAGGGCACCACCGCCCCCATGAGCTGGATAATAATGGAGGCCGAGATATAGGGCATAATACCCAGGGCAAAAATCGTAGCCTGGGCAAAGGCCCCGCCGCTGAACATGTCATACAGGCCCAACAAGGTGTTGGCAATGCCTTGCATGGCCCCGGCCAAGGCTTCACTACTGATGCCAGGCGTGGGCACATGGGAGCCGATACGGTAGATCAGCAACAGTGACAGGGTAAAGAAAATACGCCGCCGCAGCTCGGGGATCTTAAAACTGTTGGTGAATTTTTCGATCATCCGGATGATTTCCGTGGGGCTAGCACGATAGCTTTCCCGCCGGCCCGTTCAATTTTCTCAATCGCTGTTTTGCTGAAACGGCTGGCCACCACCTCGACGGCCTTCGGGAGTTCACCACCACCCAGCACTTTCACCGTGGCCCCGGCATGCTTAATCACCCCCCGCTTCTGCAGCACGGCAGGGTCGACCTTCACAAGTTTGAGGGCTGCGATGGCGTCCAGACTGACGATCTGCACCTCACTTTGAAAGCGAACGTTGGAAAAGCCACGCTTGGGGACCCGGCGCTGCAGAGGCATCTGGCCCCCTTCGTACCAGGCGAGCCGCTTGGAACCGGACCGGGCATGCCACCCCTTATTACCCCGGCCGGCGGTGCGACCCAGACCCGAAGCGTTACCTCTGCCGCGACGTTTCCGGTTCTTTGTCGAACCCTCGGCAGGTCTCAGGTCAATCAGCGGATTCACGAGACCACAACTTTCACCAGATGCCTGACTTTAACGAGCATCCCGCGAATCGCAGGGTTATCCGGCTGGACCACGGTCTGTTGCATGCGGCGAATACCCAGGGCTCGCAGGGTATCCTTGGTGCGCTGGGCGTAGCCGATCCCGCTTTTGATCTGCGTAATGGTCAATTTTTGTGTCTTGGGAGCCATCAGTTGAACAGCTCCTTCACCGACATGCCCCGTTTCCGGGCAACCTCAATGGCATCCTTGAGCGCGCCGAGGGCCCGTTTGGTGGCACGAACCACATTGAGGGCGTTGGTGGAGCCGGTGCACTTGGCCAGTACGTCGGTGTATCCCGCCTGTACCAGGACGGCTCGGATGGGCGCGCTGGCGATAATACCGGTACCCGGGGACGCCGGCTTGAGCATCACCTTACTGGCGCCTGCTTTGGCATGGATGATGTGGGGGATCGTGCCGTTGATCACCGGCACCTTGAACAGGTTCTTTTTGGCATCCTCCTTGGCCTTGCTGATCGCCGACGCCACCTCGTTAGCCTTACCAAACCCGATCCCTACGTGGCCGTGGCCGTCCCCAATTGCCACGATGGAATTGAAGCTGAACCGGCGACCACCCGTGACCACTTTGGCCACCCGGTTGATCTGGATGAGGTTTTCCTCTTTTAAATCTAATTCTGCTGGATTAATTGACATAATGCCTTCTGATTAGAACTTCAATCCACTTTTACGTGCGCCCTCAGCAAATGCCTTGATCCTGCCACGGTAGGGGTGCCCATTGCGGTCGAAGACCACCCGCGTGATTTTCTTTTCCACCGCGCGGCGGCCAAGGACCAACCCCATACGAGTGGCCACTTCCGTTTTGTTGGCGCCGGCGCGTACTTCCTCAATCAGGGCTTTTTCAACACTTGAGGCCGACACCAGTGTATGGCCCACCCGATCATCCACCAACTGCCCTGTGATGTGTCTCGCGGAGCGGAAGACAACCAGTCTCGGGATGCCGCTATAGCGGTCCAGTTTCTTCTTCCCCCGGAGGCGTCGCCGCCGGTGAAGCTCATTCTTTTTTGCCTGGGTTTTAATCATCGTTACGCGGTCGCTCCCCCGACGGTCTTACCGGCCTTGCGCTGAACAACTTCGTCACTGTAGCGGACCCCTTTGCCTTTGTACGGCTCGGGCTTGCGCAGGGCCCTGATCCTGGCCGCCACCTGACCCACGAGCTGTTTGTCGATACCGCTAATCGCCACCGACGTGTTTCGATTGGACACCTGGAACTCGATGCCTGGCGGAGCCTGGAAATAGATGGGGTGGGAAAAGCCCAGGTTGAGCAGCAAGTCGGTCCCCTTCTGCTCAACCGTGTAGCCGATGCCCACCAGGTCCAGTCGTTTAGAGAAGCCCAGATGAACCCCCTGAACCATATTGGCCACCAGAGCGCGGGTCAACCCGTGAAGCGCCATATGCCGCTTTGCATCAGAGGCCCGGGTCACCAGCAGTTCCTGGTCCTGCCTGGTCACCGTGACCCCCTGAGCATGGGTAAAGGAAAGTTCACCCTTAGGACCAGTGATCCTGATCGTATGGTCGACGATTTCGCTGGTGACGCCATCTGGCACAGCTATGGGTATTTTACCGATTCGTGACATGTTACCCTACCAAACCTGACAGAGAATCTCACCGCCAATATTGAACCGGCGGGCAATTTTATTCGAAATGACTCCCCTGGACGTGGTAAGGATGGAAATGCCCAACCCCCCACGCACACGGGGCACGTCCGTCGCGCCGGCATAGACGCGGCAGCCGGGCTTACTTATTCGCGTGATGCCTTCGATGACCGGGTCCCCGGCATGGTCATAACTGAGGAAGATACGAATCATCCCCTGTAGATCGTCGCTTACCAGGATAATGTCACGGATGAAATGTTCTTCCTTTAAAATCAGGCAGATCCGCTTTTTCATATTGGACGCCGGAATATCGACCCAACGCTTGCCCGCCCGTTGGGCGTTGCGGATGCGGGTGAGCAAATCGGCAATGGGATCAGACATTGTCATCGTAATTCAGGCTCCTACCAACTCGCTTTGGTGATACCGGGGATGAAGCCCATCAGCGCCATCTCCCGGAAACAGATTCGGCACAATCCAAACCTCCGGAGATATGCTCGTGCCCGGCCACAATTCTTACACCGGTTGTACCGCCGGGTGGAAAATTTGGGTGTCCGCTGGGACTTGATGACCAGTGCTTTTTTTGCCACTAGGCCCTGGCTCCTTGATCGGAAGTTTGAGATTGGGGTCTGGGCTGAAAGGGGAACCCGAAGGCCCGCATGAGGTCATAGGCCTCCTCGTCCGTTTTTGCTGTGGTCACAAACGTAATGTCCATGCCCCGAATCCGATCGATCTTATCGTAGTCGATCTCCGGAAAGACGATCTGTTCGGTGATGCCGAAGCTATAGTTTCCCCGGCCATCGAAGGACTTGTTGGGGAGGCCGCGAAAATCCCTGACCCTGGGTATGGCCAAGCTGAGGAGGCGATCCAGGAATTCATACATTCGGTTACTGCGTAGGGTCACCTTGGCACCCACCGGATCGTTAGCGCGAATCTTGAAATTGGAGATGGGCTTCTTCGCGTAGGTCACCAGCGCTTTTTGCCCGGTAATCACCGCCAGGTCATCGAGGGCGCTCTTGAGCAGGTTGCCGTCTTCCCGGGCGTCGCCCAGGCCCATGTTCAAGATAATCTTGTCAAGTCGAGGTACCTGCCAAATATTCTTGTAACCGACCTGCTTCTGTAACTTCGCCACAATCTCCTTATGATAGAGCTGCTTGAGCCGTGGCCGATAGTCTTGCTCCTGGCCCTTAGCCTGGGATTTTGACTTAGTGGCCACTTTTTCAGCGACCTCGGCCGTCGCCTTGGGGGTGGTTTTGGGCTTAGCCTGCTTTGCCGCCCTCGTTTTGGGCGTTCCCTTTACCGGTGTCTTCCCTCGGGACGTAGCCGGCGTTTTTTCTTTGGTCTTTTCTGTTGTTTTCGCCATGATCAAACTTATTCGTTAATGGTTTCGCCGGTTTTCTTGCCGTAGCGAACTTTCTTACCACCTTCCAGACGCTGATAGCCAATCCGGGTGGGCTTGCCGTCCACCACCATCATCAGGTTAGAGATATGAATCGGCGCCTCCCGCTCGATAACGCCCCCCTGGGGATATTTCTGGGAAGGGCGGGTGTGGCGCTTCATGAAGTTGACCCCCTCCACAATGGCCCGGTTTTGATCAGGGTAGACCGTCAGCACCTTGCCTTTTTTCCCTCGTGCATTGCCTGACAGGACCTGGACCGTATCGCCCTTTTTGATCTTCATGCTCAGATCA
Organism: Fidelibacterota bacterium; assembly: GCA_022563485.1. Lineage (GTDB taxonomy): Bacteria > Fidelibacterota > Marinisomatia > SCGC-AAA003-L08 > TS1B11 > JADFNF01. The sequence continues at coordinate 13,479 of JADFNF010000002.1, forward strand.
CCTCGGGGGCTAATGAAATGATTTTCATGAATTTCTTGTCCCGCAATTCCCGCGCTACCGGGCCGAACACCCGGGTACCCCGGGGTTCCGATTGGGGGTTAAGCAGAACAGCGGCGTTGTCGTCAAACCGGATGTAAGAACCATCGGCCCTTCGCACCTCTTTACGGGTACGCACCACCACCGCTCGCGAGGTTTCTCCTTTTTTCACCATCCCCCCGGGAATGGCGGACTTGATCGTCACGACGATCAAATCACCCACGCTGGCGTAACGGCGCCGGGAGCCGCCCAACACGCGGATACAGAGGACTTCCTTCGCACCGGTGTTATCGGCCACCTTGAGTCGTGTCTCCTGTTGGATCATTGCGTGACTTCCGCTATAGTGGCCGGCCGGGTTACTTCCACGACCCGCCAGCGCTTGAGTCGGCTGAGGGGCCTGGTAGCCTCTATAATGACCTGATCACCATCCCGGCAGACATTCTGCTCGTCATGGGCATAATATCGCTTACTTTTGGTCACATATTTTTTATACATGGGGTGTGCGAACCGACGGGTGACCTGCACCACGGCGGTTTTATCCATCTTCGTCTTCAAGACCTCGCCGGTTAATCTTCTCCGACCCAATTTGGTTGCTGCCATGATCTAATCAGTCCTCATTGATCTGCGCCCCAGCGCATATTCCTTCAGCAATGTTTTGATCTGGGCAATATTACGACGCGTTATACGAATTACGTGCGGACTTTCCAGCTGCTGAAGAGCCTTCTGAAACCGCAGGTTGGTCAATATCTCTTGCTTCTCATGCAGATGCTGCTGCAGCTCCTCCACGGACATGGATAATATGTCATCCCCGATCATGCGAGTGACTCCCGACGGGCAACCAACTTCGTCTTTACGGGTAATTTATGCGAACAGAGCCGAAACGCTTCCAGTGCCATTTCTTCATCGACCCCTTCGATCTCAAAGAGTATCCTTCCCGGTTTGACCACGCAGACCCAGTACTCCGGGGATCCTTTGCCCTTCCCCATCCGGGTTTCGGCCGGTTTCTGGGTGATGGCCTTGTCTGGAAAGATGCGGATCCACAGGCGGCCAAACTTTCGAATCTTGCGGGTGAGGGCTACGCGGGCCGATTCGATTTGCCGACTGGTGATCCATCCATTTTCCAGGGCCTTCAGCCCGTAGGTCCCGAAGGCAACGGTGTTACCTCTGCCGGCCATCCCCCTCCGGTTGCCACGATGGGGCTTGCGATATTTTACTTTTTTCGGCGCCAGCATGGTCTACAATTTGTTTGCGGTGGGTTTAATAGCGGTCTCGCCGTTGCAAATCCAGACCTTCACACCAATCTTGCCATAGGTGGTCTGAGCTTCTACAATGGCATAATCGATATCTGCTCGCAGGGTATGCAAAGGCACCCGCCCTTCCCGGAAGGTCTCAGTGCGACTCATCTCCGATCCCCCCAGCCGACCGGACAGACAGATTCGTGCCCCTTGCGCCCCCATCCGCATGGTAGCCTGGATTGACTTCTTGGCGGCCCGCCGAAAGGAAATCTTCTTGATCAGCTGTTGGGCTATACTCTCGCCAACCAGCCGGGCATCCAGCTCCGGTCGTTTCACTTCGCTCACGTTGAGCTGAATCTCCTGACCGAGCAGCTGCCTGATCTCGCTCCTGAGCCGCTCTACCTCTTCACCGCCCCGGCCAATGACAATCCCGGGACGACTGGTATGAATGGTCACCGTGACCTTTTTCGGCGTTCGACTGATTTCGACCCGGGCGACACCGGCGTTGGTCAACCGATGGGCAATATACCGCCGCAGAATAATGTCCTCACCGAGCTTTTCGGCGAAGTGCTGTTCATCAAACCAGTTGGAAAGCCACGGCTTGTTGATGCCCAGGCGAAATCCGATCGGGTTAGTTTTTTGGCCCAAGGGCTAGTCTCCATTCCTCATTGTAAGGATTATTTCTCCGCCACCACCACCGTCAGGTGGCAGGTCCGTTTCAGAATGCGGTTGGCCCGACCCATGGCCCTGGCCCGCCACCGTTTTAAAGTGGGGCCGGCATCGACATAGGCCTGCTTGATAAACAGATGGTCGATATCCACCTCTTTGGCATCGGTTGTGTTCATGATATTGGCAATGGCTGAGCGCAGGGTTTTCTCGATGAACTCCGACGCCTTGGTGGGCGAAAAATGGAGAATATTCAGCGCCTTGTTCACGTCTTCGCCCCGCACCAACTTGAGCATGCGGTTAACCTTGCTGGCCGATTGGTGTAGATGCCTCGCTCGGGCGAGTTGCTCCGCCGGCATCAGCCTTTCCTCCGGTCCGGGTGCCCGCGGAAAATGCGCGTGGGAGAGAATTCGCCCAGTTTATGGCCTACCATGTTCTCCGACACGAAGACCGGGATAAATTTGTTGCCGTTATGCACGGCGAAAGTGTGGCCCACAAATTCGGGCGTGATCGTGCTGCGTCGGGACCAGGTCTTGATGACTCTTTTCTTCCCGGTCTTATTCAGCTCTTCCACCTTGCGAACAAGTTTTTCGGATATGACCGGACCCTTCTTGATTGAGCGTGGCATCCGATTAAGCCCTCCGAGTTATAATATATCGATCGGATGGATGTTTCTTCTTCCGGGTCTTATACCCCTTGGACGGTACGCCCGTCGGTGATACGGGATGGCGCCCACCAGAGGATTTCCCTTCACCGCCCCCCATGGGATGGTCTACCGGGTTCATGGCAACGCCTCGCACCTTTGGGCGGCGTCCCAGCCACCGGGAGCGGCCCGCCTTGCCCAGATTTATATTCTCATGACTTTTGTTACCCACCTCCCCCACTGTGGCGATGCAATTTTGGGGAATCAGGCGAATCTCACCGGAGGGGAGCTTCAATGTGACATAGTCCCCTTCCTTGGCCATGAGCCGGGCTGCGGCCCCGGCACTGCGAGCCATCTGCCCACCTTTGCCGGGCTTCATCTCGATATTGTGGACCATGAGCCCCGCCGGGATTTCGGAAAGCGGCATGGCATTACCGGGCCTTAAAGGGGTCCGGGACCGGGAGGCAATAATCTTGTCCCCCAGCTTGATCCCGTCGGGAGCCAGGATATACCGTTTATCACCGTCAATGTAGTAGACCAGGGCAATGCGGCAGGAGCGGTTGGGATCGTATTCGATGGTGCGAACCGTACCCTCAATATCGTACTTGTTCCGCTTGAAATCGATGATGCGATACCGGCGTTTATGCCCGCCCCCTCGACGACGTACGGTAATCCGCCCGTGGTTGTTCCGTCCACCGGTCTTCCTCAGTGCCTCGGTGAGAGACTTTTCGGGTGCATCGGTGGTCAGCTCCTCAAAAGTGGAGATCGACATGAACCGTTGGCCGGGAGTGGTAGGCTTAATCGTCCTGATTGGCATGGTTATTCGGCCCCTACTTCAAACAGATCGATCTTGCCGCCTTCGGCCAGGGTGACGATGGCGCGCTTCCAGCTGGGACGATGCCCCCGGGTACGGAGGGCGCGACCATTGCTCCTGATCGTCATGCCTTTGGCTTTGCCCGCCCGGTTCTGGGTGGCGACTTTCGTCACCGTCACATCAAATTTCTGCTCCACAGCCGCTTTGATTTCGTGCTTATTGGCGCTGGGATGAACCTCAAAAGCGTACTTGCGCTCACTCTCTTCCAAACGACTCATCTTTTCCGTCATGAGCGGCCGATAGATGATATAGTTTTTAATGGTCATGTTATGTGCCCAGTGCGGTGTTCAGATCGTTGACACCATCCCGGTCGACGAGCAGGTAGTCGGAAGACCACAGATCGTAAGTGGAGACCTCAGCAGCTCGCTTGATCCGGACCTTATACAGGTTTCGGCCGGCCAGCCACAGATTGTTCGACGGTTTGCTGGCCAACACCATCACCCGCTTTTCGGCCAAGCCCAAGGCATCCAGGGCGGAAACCATCAATTTTGTTTTGTGGCTGTCAAGTTCGAAGGATTCCACCACGATAATACGATCTTTCTGCTGCATCATGGAAAGCATGGACCTGCGCGCCAGAGCCTTGACCTTTCGATTGAGTTTGAGGCCATAGTCCCGCGGCTTGGGCCCGAAGGCGACACCCCCACCGGGCCTGATGGGGCTCCGAACATCCCCAACCCGGGCGCGGCCGGTCCCCTTCTGCCGGAACAACTTGACGCCACTGCCCTGCACCTCCCCCCGGGTTTTCGTCGAGGCGGACCCCTGACGGCTGTTGGCCAATTCCGTCTTTACCGCCAGATATACGACGTGTTCATGGGGGGTGATGCCGAAGACATCCTTACTCAGGTCGACCTGTTTTTCGACTTTGGAGCCGTCAAGTTTGCGTACGTCGATTTTCACGATTGCTTCGTAAGATAGACGGTGCCGTTCCGTGGGCCGGGCACTGCCCCGAGGACAAATATCTGGTTCGATTCCGGGATGACCTTCACCACTTTCAGATGAGTGACAGTGCGACGGGCATTCCCGCTGCGTCCCGCCATTCGCCGGCCCGGAAATACCCGCGACGGATCCGAACTCGCACCGATGGAACCACCGGCACGCAGTTGATCTTTCTTCCCGTGGGAGGCCCGGCCCCCGTGGAACCCATGGCGCTTCATGACTCCGGTAAATCCCTTGCCCTTGGTCCGGCCAACCACCTTCACCAAGTCCCCTTCGGAAAAGATATCGACAGTCACCACATCACCGATCTTATGCTCAGCGGAGGATTGAAATTCTTTGACCACTCTGGCAGGCTCGATACCGGCCTTCTTAAAGTGCCCAACCAGCGGCTTGGGCGTATTCTTCAGTTTGCGCACGCCAAAGGCCAACTGGACCGCCCGGTAGCCATCCCGCTCAGTGGTCTTGACTTGGCTGACAGTACAGGGACCAGCGTGGATCACGGTGACGGGAAGATCATTACCCACGTCATCGAAGATCCGGGTCATGCCGAGTTTTTTGCCGATAATCGAATCCATGCTCAGGCCCTGATCTCTATGCCCACCCCGGCCGGCAGATCGAGTTTCATGAGCGCGTCAACTGTCTTGGGTGTGGAATTATGGATATCGATAATCCGCTTATGCACCTTGGTCTGGAACTGCTCCCGGGACTTCTTGTCCACATGGGGTGATCGGTTCACCGTATAGATGGTTCTTCGTGTGGGCAAGGGAATCGGGCCGGATATGAGTGCTCCCGTATTCTTTGCCGTGCGAACAATCTTCTCGGTGGACTTATCCAGCAAGATGTGATCGTAGGCTCTTAGACTGATGCGTATTTTCTGGCTGGCCATGGTTTAAAGCTTCACTAGCGTGGTTACTCGATCACCTTGGTGACCACCCCGGCTCCCACCGTGTGGCCCCCTTCGCGGATGGCAAACCGCAACTCCTGGTCCATGGCGATGGGTATAATCAACTCCACGTCCATGTTCACATTATCTCCGGGCATCACCATCTCAATCCCGTCCGGCAGCGTCACCGCCCCCGTCACGTCCGTCGTGCGAAAATAAAACTGGGGACGGTAATTATTGAAAAACGGCGTGTGACGACCACCCTCCTCCTTCTTCAGCACGTAGACCTCAGCCTTGAACTTGGTGTGGGGCGTGATCGACCCCGGCTTGGCGATCACCATGCCCCGGCGCAGAAATTCTTTGTCAATACCCCGCAGCAGCAACCCCAGGTTATCCCCCGCTTCGCCCGAATCCAGCAACTTGCGGAACATCTCCACCCCGGTCACCACCGTCTTCTCGTGGGCGCCCAGGCCCACCAACTCCACCTCGTCGCCCACCTTCACCACGCCCTGCTCCACCCGGCCCGTCCCCACCGTACCCCGGCCCGTGATGGAAAATACGTCCTCCACCGGCATCAGGAACGGCTTGTCAATGGCCCGCTTCGGCAGGGGAATGAACGTGTCCACCGCATCCAGCAGCTGGTTGATGGACTCCACATCGGGACCGGTGCCATCGCTCCCCAGGGCCTTGAGGGCCGAGCCCCGGATAATCGGGGTCTCATCACCGGGGAAATCATACTCGTTGAGCAGGTCGCGCAACTCCACCTCCACCAACTCCAGGAGCTCCTCGTCGTCCACCTGATCCACCTTGTTCATGTACACCACCATGGACGGCACATTCACCTGGCGGGCCAGCAGGACATGCTCACGGGTCTGGGGCATGGGGCCGTCGGCGGCGCTCACCACCAGGATGGCCCCATCCATCTGGGCGGCGCCGGTGATCATGTTCTTGATGTAGTCCGCATGGCCCGGGCAATCCACGTGAGCGTAGTGGCGCAAGTCGGTCTCGTACTCCACGTGGGAGGTTTGAATGGTGATCCCCCGCTCACGCTCCTCAGGGGCGTTGTCGATGTCGTCGAAGGACATGCTCTGGGCCAGACCGCGCTGGCTCAACACGTGGGTGATCGCCGCCGTCAGCGTCGTCTTGCCATGGTCCACGTGGCCGATCGTCCCAACGTTCACATGGGGCTTGTTTCTGATAAATTTCTCTTTAGCCATGATCTGAGCCTTTTTCTAAATCAGGTTAAGATGCCATCGCGCCGTGGACGCGCTCCATGATGCGTTCTTTTACTGATTCGGGTACCGGAACATAGTGGGAAAACTGCATGGTGAATACCGCCCGGCCCTGCGTCAGGGAGCGTAAGTCCGTAGCATACCCGAACATGTCCGACAACGGCACCTCCGCATCAATGACTTGAGCCTTGCTCCGCTTAGACATCCCTTTAATGTGTCCCCGCCGACTGGTCAAATCACCCATTACGTCGCCTAAATAGTCATCCATGACCACGACTTCCACCGCCATAAGCGGCTCCAGCAGGACCGGACCGGCTTTGCGGATGCCGTCCTTAATTGCCATCGATCCGGCAATCTTGAAAGCCATTTCAGAAGAATCTACATCGTGATAAGACCCGTCATATAATTCGACGATGATATCCTCGGTGGGGTATCCTGCCAGCACACCGTTTTTTAAAGCTTCCTCAATACCATGATCGACCGCCGGGATGTACTCTCTGGGCACCGAGCCGCCCTTGATGGCGTTAATAAATTCATACCCCTTGCCCGGCCTGTTGGGCCTGACCCGAATATTGACGTGGCCATACTGCCCACGACCCCCAGACTGGCGGATAAATCGCCCTTCCACATCGGACTCACCGGTGATGCTCTCCTTGTAAGCCACCTGCGGCGCCCCGATTTTGGCGTGGACATTGAATTCCCGCTTCAGCCGCTCTACCAGGACTTCCAGGTGTAGTTCACCCATGCCGGCAATGATCGTCTGGCCAGTTTCCTCATCCGTCCGCACCTTGAAGGTGGGATCCTCTTCGGCCAACTTGGCCAGCCCCTCGGACATCGATTCGCTATCGGCCTTGGATGCCGGTTCCACCGCAACCCGTATCACCGGCTCCGGGAAATCCATCACTTCCAGAAGGATCGGGTCTTTCAAATCGGTGAGGGTATCGCCCGTGCGGGTGTTTTTAAGACCGACCATGGCGGCGATCTCACCGGCTATCACCAGACTCCGTTCTTCGCGCTTGTCCGCATGCATGAGCATGAGGCGGCCTACCCGCTCTTTTTTGCCATTATTGGCGTTTAAGACAAAGTCGCCGGTCTTCACCTGACCCGCATAGACGCGGAAAAAGGTGAGACGTCCCACATAGGGATCGGTCATAATTTTAAAGGCCAGGGCAGCAAATGGGGCGTCAGCACTGGGTTCGCGCTCGATAGGTTCATGAGTATCGAGGTCGTAACCGGTTACAGCCCCCACATCAATAGGTGAAGGCAGATAATCGATCACGGCATCAAGCAACCGTTGAACCCCCTTGTTCTTGAAGGCCGAACCGCAAAGGGTGGGGACCATCGAGCCGTCGATACATGCCTTGCGGATGGCGTTGCGGACTTCCTCACCGGTGAGCGCTTCACCGGCCAGGTACTTATCCATCAAGCGCTCGTCGTAGCTGGCGATCTCTTCCAGGAGGTGGAGGCGCCACTTGTCCACCTCTTCCTGCATATCATGGGGAATATCCCCGTATTCGATATGCGTGCCATGCTCATCGACATAAAGGATCGCTCGCATATTGACCAGGTCGATCAGACCGGTAAAAAGATCGCCGCTCCCCATGGGTAGCACGATCGGAACCGGATTGGCCCCCAGGCGGTCCTTCATCATATCGAGCACGTGATAGAAATCGGCGCCAATACGATCCATTTTATTTACGAACGCGATGCGTGGCACATTGTATTTGTCGGCCTGGCGCCAGACCGTTTCCGACTGAGGCTCCACGCCACCCACGGCACAGAATACGGCAATCACGCCATCCAGGATACGCAACGAACGTTCGACCTCAACGGTGAAATCGACATGTCCAGGGGTATCAATGATGTTGATGCGGTGCCCTTCCCAGAAAGTCGTCGTGGCTGCGGAAGTGATCGTGATGCCACGCTCCTTCTCCTGATCCATCCAGTCCATGGTAGCCGCGCCATCGTGAACCTCACCCAGCCGGTGAACTCGGCCGGTGTAGTAGAGGATCCGCTCAGTGGTCGTGGTCTTACCGGCATCAATATGGGCCATGATACCGATGTTACGAACCTGTTTTAATTCTACTTTTTCCATTGATAATGACTAATTATGCCCGCTGCGGCTATCTGAAATGAGCAAAAGCTTTGTTGGCCTCTGCCATCCGGTGGGTATCCCCTCTCTTCTTGAACGCGCCACCGTCTTCATTGGCCGCGGCGATTAATTCGGCCGCCAGACGGTCAGCCATGGTTCGCCCGCCGCGCTGCCTGGCATACTGAATCAGCCACCGCATGGCCAGCGCCTGCCGCCTGAGGGAACTCACCTCAATGGGCACCTGGTAGGTCGACCCGCCGATACGCTTCGATTTGACTTCCAACCGGGGCCCCACATTCTCCAAGGCCGCCTTAAAAATTTCAATGCCTTCGGTCTTGGCCTTGACCTTGATGGTATCCATGGCCCGATAAAAAAGCGATTCGGCGATGGACTTCTTGCCCTTCATCATCAGATTGTTGATGAACTTGGCCACTACCAGATCGCCATAAAGGGGATCAGGTAGAATCTGTCGGCGTTCAGCTCTGTGTCGTCTGGACATAGTTAGCTCTTAGGCCTTTTGGCTCCATAGCGCGAACGGCTCGTTTTGCGATCTTCCACGCCGGCAGTATCCAACACTCCTCGAATAATGTGGTAGCGGACGCCGGGAAGATCTTTCACGCGTCCCCCTTCAATCAGCACGATGGAGTGCTCCTGGAGATTGTGCCCCTCGCCGGGAATATACGCGGTCACCTCAATGCCGTTGGTCAGGCGGACACGGGCCACCTTCCGTAGTGCAGAGTTCGGCTTTTTGGGGGTGGTGGTATACACACGAGTGCACACCCCCCGCTTCTGAGGATTCCCGCGTAAGGCCGGTGTGGCTTTCCGCTTTAAAACTCGCTTTCGGCCCATCCGCACGAGCTGATTAATAGTTGGCACTAAACCTCCATCTATTGGCGCCGTAAAAAAATGCTACTGGCTATAGCCTATAAATTTAGATCGTAGACTATCGGGAAGTCAACGACCTTGACATCGAATGATTATATCATTTCAGGCGGTAACGCCGATCAGGCATTAGGCATGGGGAATCGATTCGGATATGGCTTCGGGTAGCACTTCCATCTTCTCCTCAACATCGGGATCCGGGTTGAGTACCAGGATCTTCCGGTAATGAGCCAGTCCCGTACCCGCCGGTATCAGGCGACCCATAACGATGTTTTCCTTCAGTCCCCGCAGGTTATCGGTCTTGCCCTCGACAGCTGCATCGGTCAGCACCCGCGTCGTCTCCTGGAAGGACGCGGCAGATATGAAACTTTCCGTATTTAAAGATGCTCGGGTAATGCCCAGCAGCAACGGCTCAAAGGTGGCCGGTTTTGCCGCCCGAGACTTGGCCGGGGTCTTACCTTCAGCCTTGAGATCCTTGTTGAGGGCCCTAAAATCGGTCTTGGGGTAGGTCTTGCCCTCCACCAAGTCCGAGTCACCTGTACTTGTAATAACCACGCTAATCCTAAGATTCCGGTTAATTTTACTGATAACAAACCGGTTAATGCGGTCTCCTCTTAAAACGTTGGCATCGCCCGGATCATTGATCTTTATCTTTTGCATCATCTGACGAACGATGGTTTCAATGTGCTTGTCATTGATACGGACGCCCTGTAGACGATAGACCTCCTGGATCTCGTTGACCAGGTACTCCTGCACCTTGGCCGGCCCACCAATCTGCAGAATATCCTGCGGCGCCACCGACCCATCGCAGAGCCGGTCGCCGGAGCTGACGAGATCCCCCTCATGAACAATCACGTGCTTACCGTAGGGGATGTTATATTTCTTTGAGGTGCCGTCATCGTTCAGGATGATCATCTCCCGGATACCGCGACGGGTCTTCCCATATTTCACGACGCCATCAATTTCAGTCACCACTGCCGGATTGGACGGCTGGCGGGCCTCAAATAGTTCCGCCACCCGAGGCAGCCCACCGGTGATGTCCCGGCTCTTACCGATCTCGCGTGAGATTTTCACGAGAATATGACCGGCCTCCACCTGAACGCCATCTTGCACCATCAGAGTCGATTTGACTGGCAGCACCGATCCGCCGCCGGTAATAACACCACCCTCCGGATCAATAATTTCAATATGGGGGCTGAGGTTGCGGTTCTTGGACTCAGCGATAACCTTCATCTTCTTGCCGCCCTCCACCGCTTCTTCCACGTAGGTTTCACCCTCGTTCATATCCACGAAGCGGACCCGGCCACTGCGGCGAGCGAGGATCACATCGGTGTAGGGGTCCCAGGTAAAGAGCACCTCACCCACCTCAACCTGTTGATCCTCATTCACTCTGACCCGGGCGCCATAGGGGATTTTGTAGGTCGACAAAACGCGCTTGTTCTCATCGATGACTTCGATCTTACCGTTGCGGACCAGGGCCACATGGGACGAGACCTTAGACTCGTCTTCAACCTCGGCGTATTCGAAATTTTCGGAGAAGTGGATCTTCCCCGCTTTCTTGGCCAACATTTCGGACTGTTCGATGACCCGGGAAGCCGTTCCGCCAATGTGGAAGGTTCGCAGGGTCAGCTGCGTACCGGGTTCCCCAATCGATTGGGCGGCGATTATACCGACAGCGTCGCCCATGCTGACCCAACGGCCCGTGGCCAGGTTCGTACCGTAGCACGTGGCACACAGGCCATATTCAACCTCGCAGGTCAGGACCGACCGGATGCGCACCTCTTCCACCCCGGCATCGGAAATCTCCTTGGCTAGAACCCGATCTACCCTGGTCCCGGCCGGGGCCATAATTTTCCCTGTATCCGGATGGTAAACATCTTCCAGAATGACCCGGCTGATGATGCGGTCCTCAAGGGGCTCAACGACTTCCTCACCGTCCTTCAGATCGGTGGCCGTCAAACCCTGGATGGTGCCACAATCCGTCTTGGTGATCACGACATCCTGGGCTACATCAACCAATCGGCGGGTCAGATAGCCGGCGTCGGCGGTCTTCAGGGCGGTGTCGGCCAATCCTTTCCGGGCGCCGTGGGTGGATATGAAATATTCCAATACAGACAGCCCCTCCTTGAAATTGGAGGTGATGGGATTCTCGATGATTTCATCCTTGGTTCCGGCCAGACTCTTCTGGGGCTTGGCCATCAAACCGCGCATACCAGCCAACTGTTTGATCTGGTCCTGACTGCCCCGAGCGCCGGAATCGGCCATCATATACACCGAGTTGAATCCGTCCCGGTCCGCTTCCAGATGTTGCATCATCCGTGCGGCCACTTCATTGGTGGCATGGGTCCAGATGTCGATAATCTTGTTGTACCGTTCACCCTCAGTAAGGATTTGGCGCTCAAACTTCTTCTGGACATCAGCCACCTCCAGGGTGGCATCTTCAATGATCTTGTGCTTTTCATCGGGAATGAGGATATCGGAAATGGCAATGGATATCCCGCTCCGGGTGGCGAAATCAAAGCCCATATCCTTCAGCCGATCAAGGAACCTTACCGTGTGGAAGTTGCCCAGTTCCTGGAAACAGATACCAACGATACGCTCCAGACTCTTCTTGGTAATCAGCTCGTCAAAGTAGTCCAGATCCGGCGGCACCGTGGAGTTGAAAATGATCCGGCCGACTGTGGTACTCTCATGCCACTCCCCTTCCCGGCGAAAATTGACGATGGCGTGTAGGGCCACCTCACCGTTTTCCCAGGCCAGGCGTGCCTCATCATATGAGAAAAAGCTCATGCCCTCGCCCTGAACCCCTTTTTTGCTACGGGTCATGTAGTAAAAGCCGAGGACCATGTCCTGAGAAGGGATCGCCACCGGATTTCCGTGGGCGGGATGGAGAATGTTGTGACTGGCTAACATGAGCACCCAGGCTTCCATTTTGGCCTGGGCCGAGAGGGGCACGTGGACGGCCATCTGGTCGCCATCGAAGTCGGCGTTGAAGGCCGCGGTTACCAGGGGATGCAGCTTGATGGCGCGGCCATCGACCAGCACCGGTTGAAAGGCCTGGATACCCAAGCGGTGCAGGGTCGGGGCTCGGTTGAGGAGCACGGGATGGTCCCGCACCACATAGTCCAGAACCTTCAGCACTTCAGCCGATTTCTGCTCCACCATCATTTTAGCGCCACGTGGTGTCTTCGCAAAGCCCCGCAGCATAAGTTCCCTGATGATGAGCGGCTTGAACAGCTCCATGGCCATCTCTTTGGGCAAGCCGCACTGGTGCAGCTGGAGTTCTGGCCCTACAACAATCACCGACCGGCCGGAGTAGTCGACCCGCTTGCCCAGCAGGTTCTGGCGGAACCGGCCCTGTTTCCCCCGGAGCATATCGCTCAGGGACTTAAGGGGCCGACGCGTGCCGCTGCGGACGGCCGTACCGCGGCGGGAATTATCGAACAGGCTATCCACCGCCTCCTGGAGCATGCGTTTCTCATTGCGGAGAATGACATCGGGGGCCTTGATTTCCAGAAGTTGTTTGAGACGGTTGTTCCGGATAATAATCCGGCGGTAAAGGTCATTCAGGTCCGAAGCAGCAAACCGGCCTCCCTCCAGGGGCACCAGGGGGCGTAATTCGGGGGGCGTCACCGGCAGCACGGTGAGAATCATCCAGTCGGCCTTGTTAGGCACCTTCTTTTCAACCCGGGGATCAAACATCTTAAGAACCCGTAGCCGTTTAAGGGCATCTTCCGCTTTGCCCGTGGAAGCAGACTCGTTGGCCACTTTGGTCAGTTCATCAATGAGGGCGGGAGTGTTCAATTTCTTGAGCATCTCACGAAGAGCGCTACCACCCATCAATGCCCAGAAATAATTACCTGCTTCCCGGTCGTCATCGGAGACAGACCCAGGGCCGAACTCATCATCAAGGGCAATGAACTCAAGTTCGTCCACAAGTACACCGTCCTCCTTGCCGGACAGACCCGGGTTCAGGACCACATAATTCTCATAATAGATGATCTTCTCCAGGGCCTTTGTGGAGTAGCCCAGAAGATAACTGAGCTTGCTGGGAATGGACTTTAAGTACCAAATATGGGAGACCGGAACGGCCAGGGTGATATGCCCCATCCGCTCGCGGCGGACCTTCTTGCGGGTTACTTCAACACCACATCGATCACAAATGATACCACGATACCGGATGCGCTTGTACTTGCCGCAGTGACATTCCCAGTCCTTAACCGGCCCGAAAATCCTCTCGCAGAACAGGCCGTCCTTTTCCGGTTTATAGGATCGGTAGTTGATGGTTTCGGGCTTGAGCACCTCGCCATAGGACTGATTCAGGATCATCTCCGGGCTCATGATGCTCAGAGTGATGGACTTGATGCCCTGGCGTGAGGCTTGTTGCGGGGGTTTGATGTATACCAATTCGATTTCCTACCTACTCTAAGGTAACGTTGAGACCTAAACCTTGCAGTTCTTTGAGCAACACATTAAAGGACTCTGGCATGCCCGGTTGGGGAGTATTCTCGCCCTTCACCAGATTATTATAGAGCTTGGATCGCCCCTCCACATCATCGGACTTGACCGTAAGCAGTTCCTGCAATGTGTGGGCGGCGCCGTAGGCCTCCAGGGCCCAAACTTCCATTTCACCGAAGCGTTGGCCACCAAACTGGGCCTTGCCGCCCAGGGGTTGCTGGGTGATAAGCGAATAGGGGCCGGTTGAGCGGGCATGCATCTTGTCATCCACCTGGTGGCTCAATTTCATCATGTAAATCACGCCCACTGTGACGGGATTGTCGGTCAGTTCACCTGTGCGCCCATCTCGCAGATACACTTTCCCTTCAGGAGGTAGACCGCCAGCAGCCATCTCGGCGGCTACGTGCTTTTGCCGTGCCCCGTCAAAGACCGGGGTGGCATAGAGTTTGTTCAAGACATCGCCGGCCCAACCCAACATGGTCTCGTACAACTGACCGACGTTCATGCGGGACGGCACACCGAGAGGATTGAGGATGATGTCAACGGGGGTGCCATCTTCCATGAAGGGCATATCCTCCTCCGGCACAATCACCGAGACAATACCCTTGTTGCCATGGCGACCAGCCATCTTATCACCCACGGAAATCTTACGCTTATTGGCAATGTAGACTTTCACCAGCTTGATGACACCGGGCTGTAATTCATCCCCGATCCGAATCTTGAAGATCTCCCTTTCCAGGGTATTCTCGATTTCCATTAGCCCTTTTCGGTGCCCTTCGAGAATCTGCAGGATGTTGTCCCATGTCTTGGCATGATCCACCCACGGTGACTTCAGGCTGAGGCGGTCGAAGTCCAGGCTGGCGACCTTTGCTTCTGTCAGTTTAGTTTTGGCCTTGATCAAGGTGCGGTTTTCGGCCAGGTCGCGAATACCGCCGGACAGTTGGCCGATCATCTGCACGGTGATCAGTTCATTGCGCTTGTCCATCAGGGCAATGCGCTCCGCCTTGGCCCTGGTCTGCAACTCCACAATGGCTTTCTTATCCTCAGCCCGGCTACGGGTGCCTTTGCGCTCGAACAGCTGAGTTTTGATGACCGTCCCCCTGACGCCCGAATCGCACCGCTTGGATGTGTCCTTCACGTCCCCGGCCTTCTCACCAAAGATGGCTCGGAGTAACTTCTCTTCCGGTGTGGGATCGGTCTCTCCCTTGGGCGTTACTTTGCCGACCAGGATATCGCCCGGCTTGACCTCCGCCCCCACCCGGATGACGCCGTTATCATCCAGGTTCTTGGTCGCTTCCTCGCTCACATTGGGAATCTCGTTGGTGAGCTCTTCGGCGCCGCGCTTGGTGTCCCGTACCTCAAGCTCAGCCACTTTGATGTGAATGGAAGAGAGCATATCTTCCTTGAGCAGGCTTTCATTGATGACAATCGCGTCCTCGAAGTTGTATCCCCGCCAAGGCATGAAGGCCACTCGCAGGTTCCGTCCCAGGGCCAGTTCCCCTTGATCGGTAGCGCTTCCGTCAGCCAACAGATCGCCTACCTTAACCTTTTGACCCAGCCGGACCCGGGGCTTCTGGTTGATGCAGGTGTCCTGATTGGTGCGGAGAAATTTGTAGAGATGGTGTGTAAACAAGTGCTCCTCGTCCCTGAGGGTGACTTCATCTGCCTTGATATCGTTGCGGATCGTAATGCGGCTCGCCTCAACCGACTCGACCACCCCGTCGATCTCGGCATAGACCGCCGCCCGGGAATCATGGGCCACACGCCGCTCGACCCCCGTCCCCACGATGGGCCGCTGCGGTCTGAGCAGTGGGACACTCTGGCGCTGCATATTGGATCCCATGAGCGCCCGATTGGCATCGTCATGTTCCAAAAATGGAATCAGGGACGCAGCCACCGATACGATTTGACTGGGGGCCACATCCATATAGTCCACAGACTCGGGCGCAACCATGGGGAAACTGTCCCCCTTGCGGGTCAGTACCCGATCATTTACAAATTTCTTCCCCTTAACCAATTCATTGGACTGAGCAATGAACACCCGATCCTCGTCATCGGCCGACAGGTACTCCACCTCGTTGGTGATGCTGTAACTGCCGTTGGAGTGTTTGATCTTGCGATACGGGGTCTCAATGAAACCAAGTTTATTAACCACCGCGTGGGTGGCCAGGGAACTGATGAGCCCGATATTGGGCCCTTCAGGCGTCTCAATGGGACACAGCCGTCCGTAATGGGTGTAATGTACATCGCGAACCTCGAATCCGGCCCGCTCCCGGGTCAACCCCCCCGGCCCCAGGGATGATATGCGCCGCTTATGAGTGACTTCCGATAGAGGATTGGTCTGATCCATAAACTGGGACAGCTGGCTGGTGCCGAAGAAGGCGTTGAGCACCGAGGTGACGATCCGTGAATTGATGAGGTCCTGGGGCGTGAGGCTTTCAGCTTCGCGGGTGCTCATGCGCTCCCTGACGGTGCGCTGCATGCGGGATAGGGCGATGGTAAACTGGTTAGATAACTGCTCACCCACGGTCCGCACACGGCGATTGCCGAGATGATCGATATCATCCGACCCCTTCTCACCCTTGCGCATGCCCATCATATATCGGATGGCTTCGACGAAATCTTCCCGAATCAGAACCGGTACGTCAATGGGGGCATTCAGGTTGAATTTCTTGTTAATGCGGTACCGGCCAACTTGCCCCAAGTCATATTTTTTTGGTGAGAAGAACATACGTTCTACGAACTTCTGAGCCACATCGATGCTGGGAGCCTCACCGGCTCGGAGATCACGATAGAAACGGGCCAGGGCCTCCTCCTGGTTCGTAGTCGGATCCTTCTTCATGGTGTTCAGTATCATTTCCACGTCCAGGTCCCGGCCCTGGCTCAAGAGCGCCACTTCCGGGACACCCGATTTTTTGAGGGCAGCGACACCCTCAACGGTCAGCTCCGTGCCCGCTTCTGCCACCACTTCGCCGGTCTCGGTATTCACCACATCGGCCCCCAGGGTGCGACCCGCCAGGTCCTCCCCCGAAACTTTGGTCAACTTGACATCTTCGATCAGGTCGAAGGCTCTGAACAGGTCTTCATTGGTGGAGTAGCCGATGGCCCGTAGCAGCAAGGTAGCTGGAAATTTCCGACGCCGGTCGATAATGGCATACAGGCAATCATAAATATCGGTGGTAAAATCGACCCAGGATCCACGGAACGGAATGATCCTGGCTTGATAAATGCTAGTGCCGTTGGGATGCTTGCTCTCTTCGAAGAATACACCCGGCGAACGCTGTAGTTGGCTGACGATGATTCGCTCGGCCCCGTTGATGATGAAGGTCCCCCGGTCGGTCATGAAGGGGACATTGCCAAAGAATACATCCTGTTCGATGCTCTGAGCGTATACCGACTTGTCCTGTTCGTCGGTGATGTGAAGTATGAGCCGGACCTTGAGCGGCACGGTAAAGCTGACCCCTCGGTCCAGACATTCTCTTACCGTGTACCGGGGCCTCCCGAGATGGTAACTCACATATTCCAGCACATAATTGCCGTGGCTATCCTCTACCGGGAACATGCTCCGAAAGACAGCTTCCAGCCCTTTCTGCTCCCGATTGTCGATAGGGACCTTATCCTGCAGGAACTCCTCATAGGATGAGGTTTGGATCGCCAGCAAATCGGGGATTGTGGCGACCGATTCCCTGTGGGTAAAGAAATGCCGCTCATGATTAGTATTCGAGCTTATAGGCACGCCAAGCCCTCCTGGTGTAAACCGAGTCTACTGGGGTAGTAAGTTGTGATAGGAAAAATAATCAGCGTCAATCGGCTATTTCAACTCGACGGTGGCGCCAGCTTCTTCAAGCTTGGTCTTGATACTTTCGGCCTCATCTTTCGCAATCCCCGCTTTCACATCGTTGGGGGCATTATCCACCAGTTCCTTAGCCTCTCGCAGTCCCAAAGTGGTGATTTCACGCACAGCCTTGATCACGTTGATCTTCTTTTCACCGAACGAAGTTAAAACGACGGTGAATTCGGTCTGCTCTTCGGCAACTTCAGTATCGGCAGCCGGACCGGCGGCGGCCACCGCCACGGGGGCGGCGGCGGTTACGCCAAATTTTCCTTCAATGTCCTTGATCAGATCTGAAATCTCCAGCATATTTGCTGATTCCAGGTAGCCTAAAACATCTTCACGTGTGACTGTAGTCATTTAAAACGCTCCTATTATTTCACGAAGTTTTTTGGTCTTTAAGTGCCGATAACAGCTGCCCGAGCTGGGTCATGGAGGCACTGAGGGTCCCGGCCAGACGGGTCATGGGCTGTTGGATGGCCGATAACAGTATACCCAACAATACCTCCTTGGATGGCAGGCTCGCCAACGTTTGCGCCCGGGTCGCCGGCAAGCGCTGCCCATCAAGGACAATCCCGGTAATCTTAGGCACGTCGTCGTTATTTTTGCTGAACTCGCGTAAGATCCTGGCCGGCTCAGACGGATCGCCATCGGTGAAGGCCAGGGCGGTCTGCCCAATCATGAATTCGTCTATCTCCCCGATGCCTGCGTCCTGCGCCGCAATACGCAGCAGCGTCTTCTTTACCACCACATAATTGATGCTGCTGGCCTGCAATTCGGCCCGCAGCTCGCTGGCCTTGGGTGCCGATAGCCCCTTATAATCGGTGAAGTATATGACCGCCGCGCCTCGGAGCTGTGCGGCTGTCTTCTCAACAATTGCAATTTTATGGGGCGGCGGCATGCTGGGTAATTACCTGTTAGAGTAGGGTTGACCTATCGATCTTTATGCCCGGTCCCATCGTCGTAGAGACCGTGAGTTTCCCCAAATAGGTTCCCTTGGCGGCGGCGGGCTTGGCACGCATGATCGCATCCAACAACGACTGGAGATTTTCCGAAATTTGCTCCACCGAAAAAGAAACTTTACCAATCGCTGCATGAATGATACCGTACTTATCTACCCGAAATTCAATTTTACCGGCTTTGAGCTCTTTCACCGTTTTGGCAATATCCTGGGTAACCGTTCCGGCCTTGGGGCTCGGCATGAGTTTGCGGGGACCTAAAACCGAGCCAAGTTTCCCCACCTCCCGCATCATATCCGGGGTGGCCACCACCGCATCGAAACCGAACCAGCCGCCCTTGACCTTCTTGATCAGATCATCGGCCCCGGTGAAATCGGCGCCGGAATCCTCGGCCTCTATGGCCTTCTCCCCCTTGGCGAACACCAGCACCTTGATAGACTTGCCGGTGCCGTGAGGCAGATTCACCGTCCCTCGCACCATCTGGTCCGCGTGGCGGGGATCGACCGCTAAATTGGCCACCACTTCCACACTTTCATCAAATTTAGCGTGAGCGCCCTGCTTCAGCAGCTCAACCGCCTCGGTCAACGGATAGTTCCGGTTTCGATCAATCTTTTCCAGTGCAGCGCGATACGCCTTCCCATGCTTCATCGGCTAGCCCTCCACCACGATGCCCATGCTTCGGGCAGTGCCGTTGATCATCTTCATGGCCGCTTCCTCAGTGACGGCATTCAGATCGGGCATTTTGATACGCGCAATCTCACGGACTTGTTCCATGGTGACCTTGCCGACCTTTTCCCGGTTAGGCTCACCGGACCCCTTCGGAATATTGGCCGCCTTGATCAGGAGCACCGACGCCGGGGGCGTCTTGGTGATAAAGGAGAATGACCGATCGACATACACCGTGATCTCCACCGGAATGATCATCCCGGTCTGGTCCTGGGTTTTGGCGTTGTAGGCCTTACAGAATTCCATAATATTAACACCATGCTGCCCCAAGGCCGGGCCCACGGGGGGAGCAGGTGAGGCCTGGCCGGCCGGAAGCTGCAACTTGATATAACCACTAATTTTCTTGGCCACGGTCTTACTTCTCTAGTTCAACTTGTAGAAAATCCAGCTCCACCGGGGTCGGTCGCCCGAATATGGAAACGGTCACTTTCACCTTCTGCTTGTCATCGTTGATCTCCTCGACGAAGCCGGTAAAATCAATGAACGGACCGTCCACCACTTTAATCGGATCGCCCACATGAAATTTGTGGGCCAGCACCTCACGGCCCTCCTTGCCCTCCACTTCACCCAGAATGCGACTGACTTCCGCATCCCTCAAGGGGATCGGTTCACCCTTGGGGCCTACAAAACTCATCACTCCCGGCACGTTCTCAATGAGGTAGCGAACCTCCTTGGTGAGATTCAGACGAATGAGTACATACCCGGGGAAAAAGACCTTGTTACGAACCCGTTTCTTCCCATCCCGCATTTCCACGACATTCTCGGAAGGCACCAAGATATCGCCGATATGATCCTGTAGATTGGCTTCATCGGCTTCATATGATATGGTATCCCGGGCCTTTTTCTCCTTCCCCGAGATCACCCGGAGGGAAAACCACTCCATCTCAGCAGGGACTTTCGTGAATGCCGCCATCGCAATCACAAGATAAATGAGACGATGCGGGACAGACCGAAGTCCACAGCGAACAGAAATATCACCAGGATGAGCGACAACACCAACACGACGGTCGTGGAACCACGCAATTCACTGGCAGTAGGCCACGAGACCTTTTTCATTTCGAATTCGACGCCTTTGAAAAATTCTTTGAGCTTGGTTATCATTTACTGCTTCTGCGCCTACTCAGCCCGCGGGAGGTTGCTGCCATGCTTTGCCCAACCCTGACCAGCAGGTGAGGCAGGAATCGAACCCGCAACCCCCGGTTTTGGAGACCGGTGCTCTACCAATTGAGCTACTCACCTAAGGGAACTTAGCTACTTTGTTTCCCGATGGACGGTATGCGTCCTGCACCATCGGCAATATTTGCTATGTTCGATCCGCTCTGGGTGGCTACGGCGGCTTTTGGTCGTGGTATAGCGCGAGCGCTTGCATTCCACGCACTCCAAAATCGCTAAAGATCTCTTGCTATTGCCCATAGATTATGGATTCGAGTGGTTACTCGATCACCTTGGTGACCACCCCGGCTCCCACCGTGTGGCCCCCTTCGCGGATGGCAAACCGCAACTCCTGGTCCATGGCGATGGGTATAATCAACTCCACGTCCATGTTCACATTGTCTCCGGGCATCACCATCTCAATCCCGTCCGGCAGGGTCACCGCCCCCGTCACGTCCGTCGTGCGAAAATAAAACTGGGGACGGTAATTATTGAAAAACGGCGTGTGACGACCGCCCTCCTCCTTCTTCAGCACGTAGACCTCGGCCTTGAACTTGGTGTGGGGCGTGATGGATCCGGGCTTGGCGATCACCATGCCCCGGCGCAGAAACTCCTTGTCAATGCCCCGCAGCAGCAACCCCAGGTTAT
>JADFNF010000085.1 GCA_022563485.1 Fidelibacterota bacterium
CCTGGAGCGCAGGGATAACTACTGCGGGGGGATCTACAAAGTGGCGCCGCCGGTGGTCAATATGTGCGCGCCGCCAGGCCAGTGGCAGACCTATGATATGACCTTCCGTGCACCCCGGTTTGACCAGGATGGCGAGAAGACCGGGAACGCACGGGTCACCGTGGTCCACAACGGCACCACCATTCACGATGAGATCGAACTGCCCCAACCCACCGGCGGGGCCCTCGATGCCCAGGTGACCCAGCCAGGGGGAATCTACCTTCAGGACCACCGTGACCGCGTCCAGTATCGCAATATCTGGCTCCTCGAGCTGTAATGGCATGTCCCCCTATTGATCCAGTTTCTGTAGCAGCCGATGAACAGGAAGCCAGTATGACTCGCCAACCTGAAGCGTCCCCTATCGGTGCAGCCCCCCTCAACGGGCATCCAACTGGAAATAGCGCTAGAATTCTATCGGTACTGCCCGATCTTTGTGGCGTAATTTCGAGTCATTGTTTTGGAGACCTGATTTGAACCAATCCCATTGATGATGGAACCGTCATTATCTATGGTACAACGCAATTTAGAGATCAAGGGAGGACAAATTTTATGGAAACAGTTAAGATGGGATTTATCGGAGCCGGGTTTATCGCAAAATTCCACGCTATTGCGCTGCAACAGATGCGCGGCGTTGATCTGGTAGGGGTCCATGCCCTCCAGGGCGCGACAGAATTGGCCGCCTTCGCCCAGGACAGCGGTCTGGGTGATTGCACGATCTACCCCACTGTGGCCGAACTCTGTAAGCACTGCGATGTGGTGGCGGTGTTAGCGCCTAACTTCGTCCGCATTGAGATCGTCGAACAGATTGTTGAGGCTGTGAAGGAAGGGGCCGAGCTCAAGGGTCTGATTTGCGAAAAACCCCTCGGCCGTACGGTCGCCGAGGCCAAGCGACTGGTGGCCCTGGCAAAGGAAGCTAAGCTTCACACGGCCTACTTTGAGAACCAGATTCACATGAAGGCCATCAAGGACGCCCTGGCCCAGTTAGCCCCGCAGCAAAAGGCTATGGGCCCCATTGCCCTGGCCCGTAGCGCGGAGGAACATTCCGGACCTCACATGGGCTGGTTCTGGGATCCCACCAAGCAGGGTGGCGGTGTCCTGTCGGATATGGGCTGTCACAGCATTGCAGTGTCCTGGTACGCCCTTACTCCGATCGGGAAACCGGTCACCTTCCTGGAGCCGGTGTCCATCAGCGCCGAGACCTCCCTGCTCAAGTGGGGCCAGCCCAAGTATCGTCAGCAACTCCTTG
This sequence comes from Fidelibacterota bacterium, assembly GCA_022563485.1. Classification (GTDB taxonomy): domain Bacteria; phylum Fidelibacterota; class Marinisomatia; order SCGC-AAA003-L08; family TS1B11; genus JADFNF01. Next base: position 1,286 of record JADFNF010000085.1, read on the forward strand.
ACCGTATGGGCGTCGATTACGGCAAGGTCCCCGCCGATGACTTCTGCACCGGCATCGTGACTTACCGCAATCCCGAGAGCGGCCAACTGGTAAAGGGGCAGTTCACCAACTCGTGGATGTACGACAAACAGGGACTCCGCCTGCTCATGGATGGCCTTGGGCCGGGTTACGCCTTCGAGGTCAATTCCCTCAAGTCCCCCCTTGAGGTATTTATCGGTGATGAGGCCGCCGATGCCGCCGCCGATGCCGAGACTGCCCTGGAGAAGGCTACCGCTTCACGGGGACTGCTCACTGTCCAACCCAACGAGGCCGACCTCTACGGCTACGTCGATGAACAGGCCGATGCTCGGGATGCATTCCTGGCCGGCAAGGACGCGCTCCTGAACTGGGAGTACGGTCTGGAGATCACCAAGCTCTGCCAGGCCGGTTATCTCTCTGCTGAGCGCGGTCAGACCATCGACCTCACCGATCCGGCTGTTCAGAAAGAGCTGGACGGGTACACATCCCTCATCGCTCAGGGCCGGGGAGCGGAGGTCCTGTTCAAATAGTCGGTGAGCAAGCTAGATTGTCGAGGGCTAGGGTCCCTTCGTTGATGCGATAGGGAGTTTTTCATTTATCGTCGAATGCCTGCGAAGCTCATCCCTTCCGGGTAACGATAGTGCGCACTTGACGCGCACGAGGGATTACCGGCGGCCCCCTGTGGAGCTGTTCAACCAACAGAGTGGTACGGGAGGACTTGGAAGGTGCGCCCGCCCATTGAAAATGGATCGGCGTGTCCACCTGCTGACTGGATTAGACAGAGTGGTCATGGCCTTAACCGTTTGATTTCGGTTTCAGGGAGAGTAGATTTAAGGCCTTAGCCAAGTGGTCAATCTATAGCGAAAGACTGGATTAATGAATCAGGCATTCAGGTCCCAGCGCCATAGTAGAAAGGTGTCACGCCGCAATTTTCTAGGCACTGCTGCGGCCGCTGCCGCGGTGTTTACGATTGTTCCCAGACGCGTGTTGGGCGGGCCGGGTTATCTCGCGCCCAGCGATAGACTCAACCTCGCCATTATTGGTACGGGGGGCCAGGGTATCGTCGATATGAAGAATTTACTTCCCCTACCCGATACGCAGGTCAGGGCAGTCTGTGATGTCAGTGAGGACCGTGACTACAGCGCCTTTTACTTTGGCGGCCGGGCCGGGCGAAAACCAGCTCAACAGATTGCGGAGAGCTACTACGCTGAGAACGAGAAGTCGGGGAAATACAAGGGGTGCGCCACCTACGTCGATTTCAACGACCTGCTGGCTAATGAAAAAGATATCGACGGGGTGGTGGTGGCCACCACCGATAACCTCCATGCCCCGGTCTCCATGGCGGCCATCCGGGCGGGCAAGCACGTTTATTGTGAGAAGCCGCTGACCCATACGGTCCATGAGGCCCGTCAACTCACCGAAGCAGCCCGCAAAGCCGGGATCGCCACCCAGATGGGCAACAGCGGCCAAGCCTCCGAGGAGACCCGCCTGCTGAGCGAATTTATCTGGGACGGAGCCATCGGTCCCGTGCGTGAAGTCCATATCTGGTCCAACCGGCCCGTATGGCCCCAGGGCATCGACCGGCCCACCGGGACGCCCCCCGTGCCGTCCACGCTGGACTGGGACGGCTGGCTCGGGCCGGCCCCTTACCGTCCCTATCATCCCGACTATCTGCCCTTCGTCTGGCGGGGCTGGCAGGATTTCGGCACCGGTGCTTTGGGCGATATGGGCTGCCATCGCTTCGATCCCATTTTCAGGGCCCTCAAGCTGGGGCACCCGACGAGTGTGGAGGCCAGCGGCTCCCAGTATATGGAGCAGACGTACACAGACAGTTTCCCCCGAGCCGCCATTGTGCGTTATGAATTTCCCGCCCGGGGCGACCTCCCGCCGGTGACGCTCACCTGGTATGACGGGGGACTGAAGCCCCCCCGGCCTGCGGAGCTGGAAGACGAGCGCGAGATGGGTAACCAGGGAACGCTCATCATCGGCGACCGTGGCAAAATGCTCAATGGCCAACTGATTCCCGAATCAAAAATGAAAGCCCACCCGCGGCCGCCGCAATCGCTCCCCAGATCCATCGGTCATTACGAGGAGTGGCTCGCGGCTTGCCGGGGGGGCCAACCGGCCGGTTCCAACTTTGACTTCGCCGGGCTGGTCACCGAGGTGGTCCTGCTGGGCAACGTCGCCCTTCGCGCCGGTGGAAAGTTGCAGTGGGATGGGCCGAACCTGAAGGTCACCAACCTCACCGAGGCCAATGATCTGATCCATCGCCCTTACCGTGAGGGGTGGACCCTTTAACTGCTGGGTGCCATCGAACATATCTGGTTTGATGCAATGATTTATTCAGGAGTCTGACGATTAATATTCAGAGAGATAGTCCTGCACCACCGAGGAGAAAGATTTCGCGGCGTCGCTTCCTGGCCGGTGGGGCAGCCGCGGCGGCGGCACTTTCGATAGGGGCGCCCCTCGCCAGGGGACAGGCGGCAGAAAATTCGACTAACGGCCCCTTCAAACTCAACTACGCCCCCCATTTCGGCATGTTCAAGCACCATGCCGGGAATGACCTCATCGATCAGCTCAAGTTCATGGCCGATGAGGGGTTCCGCGCCATGGAAGACAACGGGATGATGAAGCGTTCCAAGCGGGACCAGCGCAGGATCGCAAAAGAGATGGAGCGGCTGAACATGACCATGGGGGTCTTCGTGGCCTACGCCGATTTTCCGGTGAAATCTTTCGTGACCGATGACCTGGAAATGCGCAAGATGCTGGTGGGTCAGATGAAGGCCGCTGTGGAAGTAGCTGAGCGGGTCAACGCCCGGTGGACCACGGTGGTGCCCGGCGCTTACGACAGCAGCCTGGAATGGGACTACCAGACGGCCAACGTCATCGAAAACCTCAAATGGTGCGCCGAGGTATACGAACCGGCCGGGCAGATCATGGTGCTGGAATCGCTGAACCCCTGGAAGGACCACCCGGGGTTATTTCTTACCAAGATTTCTCAGACGTACCAGATCTGCCGCGCCGTCGGCAGCCCCGCCTGTAAAATACTCGACGATCTCTACCATCAGCAGGTCACCGAAGGTAATCTCATCCCCAATATGGACCAGGCGTGGCAGGAGATCGCCTACTTCCAGGTGGGGGACAACCCCGGTCGCAATGAGCCCACCACCGGGGAGATCAATTACCAGAATGTCTTCAAGCATATCCATGAGCGGGGTTTCAAGGGGGTCGTGGGGATGGAACACGGCAACAGCCTGAAGGGCAAAGCCGGCGAACGGGCGGTGATCGATGCCTACCGGACGGTGGATGATTTTTAGTTCATATTCAGGGATCAAAATCATAGGACTGTTCTTGTGCGCGGTTTCGTGAAAGGCTTGACCCTGACAGGGGTGGCAGCGACCCTGCTGATGGTGGCGGGCTGCACATCCCCGGCCAGGGTCGTCCTGTTTAATGGCCGTGACCTGAGTGGATGGGTGTCGTTTGCCCCCGGCGTGGATGGGGACGTGCAGACCACCTGGTCGGTGCGCGATGGCGTCATCTATTGCTCCGGTGTACCCAACGGCTACCTGCGGACCGAAGCTGACTACCGGGACTACCAACTGCACCTGGAATGGCGCTGGGTCGCAGGGGCCAGTAACAGCGGAGTATTTGTCCATTTGACCGGCGAAGATAAACTCTGGCCAGAGCTCATTGAATGTCAGTTGTGGTCGGGCAATGCCGGAGATTTGGTGCTGTTCCCTGGGACGAGCATCACCTACAACGGTGAAGCCCGATCGACAGAGACCACCTTCCTTGATCTGACCAAGCGGGAGCCGAGCAGTGAAAACCCTATCGGAGAATGGAACAGTTACGACATCGTCTGCCGGGGTGATACGATCCGCTGCACGGTCAACGGAGTGTTCCAAAGTGAGGGGACCCAGGCCTCAGAGACCTGGGGAAAGATCGGCCTGCAGAGCGAAGGGGGCCCCATCGAGTTCCGCAACATCTACATTGAGCCGTTGGGCTGATAGAGCTAGGGACCATTGAGACTACGCCGGTGCAGGACCGGTGAGGCCAGCATACCGGCCCCCAATGGATAGTCAACGACCTATGGAAAAGGACACGGCCATGAAAACGATCATCAGCGGTGAACATAGCCCAGGTACGCGACAAGTGACCCGGCGTGATTTTATCAAGACTTCGGCGGCGGTATCGCTGACCGCCCTGCTGCCCGGCGCCGTCTTTGCTGCCGGGTCCGACACGTTGCGGGTCGGTCTGGTCGGTTGCGGCGGACGGGGGACAGAGGCAGCCATTAACTGTGTGGAGTCAGCGGATGGCATCGAGCTGGTGGCGATGGGTGATCTGTTCAAGGATCAAATGGACGATTCGCTCAAAAGGCTTAAGGAGCGGCTCCCCAAGAAGAGCCTGAAAGTCGCCCGGCGGAGATCTTTTGCCGGGTTTGATGCTTATCAGAAAGTCCTGGCCAGCGATATCGACATTGTGATCCTGGCGACGCCGCCCCACTTCCGGCCCGAGCATTTCGAGGCGGCGGTGAAGGCCGGCAAGCACGTGTTCATGGAAAAGCCGGTGGCGGTAGACCCGGCGGGCATTCGTTCGATCATTGCATCGGCTGAAGCCGCGAAAAAGAAAAACCTGTCCATCGTGGCGGGTACCCAGCGGCGGCACCAGGCCCACTACCTGGACATCATGGAGCGACTCCACGATGGCCAGATCGGCGAAATTGTGGGGGGCCAGTGTTACTGGAATATGGAGGCCCTGTGGATTGAGCGGGCCGCGGAAAACCTGGCCGGGAAGCGTGGGGGATGGTCCGACATGGAATTCCAGGTGCGCAATTGGCTGTTTTACACCTGGCTTTCCGGCGACCACATCGTTGAGCAACACGTCCACAACCTGGACGTCATGAACTGGGCCATTGGATCCCATCCGGTGAAAGCCATAGGCATGGGTGGCCGCCAGGCGCGGACCGGTGAGCAGTACGGTAATATCTTCGATCATTTCGCCGTCGAATATGAGTATGCCGGCGGTCAGCGGGTCCTCAGCATGTGCCGACAGACCGCAGGGGCGAGCAACCGGGTTTCGGAGCGGGTCGTGGGGACCCATGGCGCCTCCTATATCGACAGTTCCAACGGTTTTATCGAGGGGCCCAACGCCTACAAACCCGATTATGAATCTCCCAATCCTTACGTCCAGGAGCACGCCGATCTTATCGCGAGTATCCGTAACGGGAAGCCCCTGAATGAAGCCAAACGGGTGGCCGAAAGTACCCTTACGGCTATCATGGGCCGCATGAGCGCCTACACCGGGCGGGAGCTGAAGTGGGACTGGGTGATGAATGCATCGGAGCTGGACCTGAGACCCCCGAGTTATGAATTTAGCGATCTGGCGGCGGACCCGGTGGCGATCCCAGGACAGACCAAACTGATCTAGACTCTGGGCAGGCTGATTTGATGGAGTTTTAAATGCGATCAAAAACATGAGGTACAACCCAATGAAAGATCAAGTGAAACAGATTCAACGGCCGGGGAAACCAATGTCCCGGGGAGAGTTTCTGGGCCGGACGGCGATAGCGGCGGCGGCCTTTACGATTGTGCCCCGGCATGTGCTGGGTGGCCCTGGCTACCGGGCGCCGAGTGATACGCTCAATATCGCCGGTATCGGTGTTGGGGGCATGGGGCAGAATAACATTAGAAGTTGCGTCGAAGGGGGCGAGAACATTGTGGCCCTCTGCGATGTGGATCGAGACTATGCGGCGCCGGTCTTCAAGGAGTATCCCAAGGCCAAAGTCTACACCGATTATCGCAGGATGCTGGATAAACAGAAAGACATCGACGCGGTCATTATCGCCACGCCGGATCACACCCACGCGGTCATCGCCATGGCGGCGATGCGGGCAGGCAAGCATGTCTACGTCCAGAAGCCGCTGACCCACTCGGTTTACGAGACCCGGATGCTTACCGAGGCGGCCCGCAAGTACAAAGTGGCCACGCAGATGGGCAACCAGGGTCATTCGGGCGAGGGGGACCGCTTGATTAGTGAATGGATCTGGGACGGGGCTATCGGTGATGTGCGTGAGGTGCATGCCTGGACCAACCGGCCCATCTGGCCGCAGGGGATCGACCGGCCCCAGGATAAGCACCGCGTGCCAAAGACGCTGGACTGGGATCTGTGGCTTGGTCCGGCGCCCTATCGGCCCTATCATCCGGCCTATGCGCCGTTCAAGTGGCGGGGGTGGTGGGATTTCGGCACCGGCGCCCTGGGCGACATGGCCTGCCACATCATGGACCCGGTCTTCTGGGCCCTTAAACTGCACTATCCCACCAGTGTGGAAGCCAGCGCTACCGAGGTCAATTCTGAGACCGCACCGCTGGCCTCCATCGTGCGTTATGAATTTCCGGCCCGGGGGGCTATGCCGCCGGTTAAATTCAATTGGTATGACGGTGGAATGATGCCGCCCCGGCCCGATGATCTGGAGGATGGCCGACGTATGGGCGATCGTGACGGCGGTGTAATTTTTATCGGCGATAAGGGCAAGTTGATGTGCGGTGCCTATGGCAAGAATCCAAGGCTGATCCCCGAGCCGGCGATGAAGGCGTACACCAAGCCGTCCAAGACTATTCCCAGGATCGAAACCTCTCACGAAATGGATTGGGTCAGGGCCTGCAAGGGCGGCGAGCCGGCCAGCTCCAATTTCGATGTTTCCGGGCCGCTGACCGAAACCGTCCTGATGGGCAATCTGGCCATACGCTCGCTGGGGAATAGGCTCCAGTGGGATGGCCTCAACATGCAGGTGACCAACGTTGAGGAAGCCAATCAGTATGTCCGCCGGGAATACCGGGATGGGTGGTCGTTGTAGGCATTTATGGAACCATTGCCTGCAAGTTAAGTCAAGGAAGGAATTCAATCATAAAGGAGACAAGCAACATGAATGCAATAAATGAAGTTCCCAAGCCGAAGGGCAAACCGTTGTCCCGGAGCGAGTTTCTGGGCAAGACGGCGATAGCGGCGGCGGTCTTTACCATTGTTCCCCGGCACGTGCTGGGTGGCCCCGGATATTTCGCGCCGAGCGACACCCTCAACATGGCCATGATCGGCGTGGGCGGCCAGGGCACCTACGATATGAAGCAGTTCCTCCAGACCGAGGGGGTACGGATGATTTCCATGGCCGATCCCAACACCGAGATGGACTACAGCAAGACCTACTTCGGTGGTGTGGCCGGCCGCAAACCTGCCCAGCAGATCGTGAACGACCACTACGCCAAGGATAAGAAGTCCGGACGGTACAAGGGCTGTACAGCCTATGTCGATTTCAACGAGATGCTGGCCAAGGAAAAGGACATCGATGCGGTGGGGATCTGTACCACGGATAACGTCCATGCCGTCGCCACCATGGCGGCCATAAAATTGGGCAAGCACGTGTACACCCAGAAACCGTTGGCCCACGACATCTACGAAGCCCGTATGCTCGCCGAAGCCGCGCGGAAATACGGGGTGAAGTCACAGATGGGCAACCAGGGCCATGCGGGTGAAGGCATCCGCCTCATAACGGAGTGGATTGCCGATGGCGCCATTGGAGAGGTCCGTGAAGTGCACTGCTGGACCAACCGGCCCATCA